>CAZLRY010000053.1:0-5103 GCA_964561675.1 uncultured Chitinophaga sp. | reverse complement strand
GCTTCCCTCCCGTGGCATTGCTTATACTTCTTACCACTACCGCAAGGGCAGGGATCATTGCGGCCGATCTTGGGACCTACCGTTACGGGAACGGGTTTGTCTTTTTCGTTGGCGGCATAATCTTCACCGGCAGCATCCACTTCTTCTTTATTGGCCTTCATCCGGCTCATGTCTGTTTTCTCCTGCCGGCCTTCTTTCAGTTGGGCATTTTCTTCCTGTACGGGCAGTGAGGCATGACTCAGGAAGGAAACAATATCCTTGTTCACATCAGCATTCATATTCCGGAACTGGTTATACGCTTCCATTTTATAAATAACCAACGGATCTTTCTGTTCCAGGTAGGCCGTTTGCACACTTTGTTTCAGGTCGTCCATGGCACGCAGGTGCTCTTTCCAGGCATCATCGATTACAGCCAGCGTGATACTTTTTTCCAGCGAATTGGTCAGTTCTGCACCCTGCGTGGAAACCGTCTTATCCAGGTTGGTAAGTACATTCAGGGATTTGCGTCCGTCTGTAAATGGCACCACCACATTTTCGATATGGCTGCCCTGTGTGTGGCGGATATTTTTGAAAACCGGAATCGCATTTTTCTGGATTTCTTCTTTATGCTGGTTATAGGTCTCCGTAGCTTCCGTGTACAACTGATCGATCAGTTTGTTGATGTCGCCCTTCTTGAATTCTTCTTCACTGATTCGGGTATCCAGGCCGAAATTGACGATACAGGACATCCGGAATCCTTCGAAGTCTTCCTGTTCGCGGAAGGAACTGACCAGGCCTTCAGCCATGGCAGAGAAGGAGGTATCGATATCCAGTGCCAGGCGTTCTCCAAATAAAGCGTGGTTTCTTCTTTTGTATACCGCATTCCGTTGCATGTTCATCACATCATCGTATTCAAGCAGGCGTTTACGGATACCGAAGTTGTTTTCCTCTACTTTCTTCTGGGCCCGCTGAATACTGTTGCTGATCATGCTGTGCTGAATCACATCGCCTTCTTTATAGCCGAGTTTGTCCATCAGTGAAGCGATCCGCTCACTGCCGAACATCCGCATCAGGTCATCTTCGAGGGATACATAAAACTGGGAAGAACCGGGGTCACCCTGGCGACCGGCACGACCGCGGAGCTGACGGTCAACCCGCCGGCTTTCGTGACGTTCCGTACCAATGATGGCCAATCCGCCGGCTTCTTTCACCCCCGTGCCGAGCTTGATATCCGTACCACGACCCGCCATGTTGGTGGCAATGGTAACGGCACCGGGCAAACCGGCTTCGGCCACCACCTGTGCTTCACGGGCGTGTTGTTTTGCGTTCAGTACATTGTGGGGAATTTTTTTCTGTTGCAGCATCCGGCTCAGCAGTTCGCTGACTTCCACCGAAGTGGTACCCACGAGACAGGGCCGTCCGGCATTGCGGAGGACTTCGATCTCATCGATCACGGATTTATATTTCTCTCGTTTGGTCTTGAATACGAGATCCTGTTTGTCGTCACGGATCATTTTGATATTGGTGGGAATACTCACCACATCCAGTTTGTAAATACTCCACAACTCAGCGGCTTCTGTTTCGGCCGTTCCGGTCATCCCCCCGAGTTTGTGATACATCCTGAAATAGTTCTGCAGGGTGATCGTTGCATAGGTCTGGGTCGCGGCTTCAATCTTCACATTTTCCTTGGCTTCAATCGCCTGGTGTAAACCGTCTGAATAACGTCGGCCATCCAGCACACGGCCGGTTTGCTCATCTACGATCTTAATCGCACCGTTGTCAATGATATATTCCACATCGATCTGGAAAAGCGTATAGGCTTTCAGTAATTGCTGAACAGTATGGATCCGGTCGGCCTTCTGTGCATAATCATTGAGAATGGATTCCTTCAGTTGAAGTTTTTCCTCGGCATTCACCCCGTTTTTCTCCACTTCTGCCAGTTTCACCCCGATATCGGGTAATACAAAGAACTCCGGATCTTCACCGGTGCGGGTGATCATGGCCAGTCCTTTATCGGTCAGTTCAACGGATTTGTTTTTTTCGTCAATGTGGAACAACAGTTCTTCATCCACGATATGCATGTTGCGCATCTGATCCTGCAGGTAAAAATTTTCCGCTTTCTGCATTTTCACTTTTACGCCGGGTTCGCTCAGGAATTTGATCACCGGGCTGTATTTCGGTAAACCCCGGAAAGCACGGAACAAATGAAGTCCGCCACCTTTCGGATCATCGTCCCCTTCCGCAAATCGTTTTTTCGCCTCATTGAGCGCGTTACGAATGATACGCTCCTGCTCCTGTACCAGCTGCTGAATACGGGGCTTGTGGATATGAAACTGCTGATCTTCTCCTCTCGGTACCGGACCGGAGATGATCAGGGGGGTACGGGCATCATCAATCAATACAGAGTCCACCTCATCCACCATGGCGTAATGGTGTTTCCGCTGCACCATTTCTTCGGGGGTGTGCACCATGTTGTCACGGAGGTAGTCAAAACCAAATTCGTTGTTCGTGCCATATGTAATATCGGCGAGATAGGCTTTTCTTCTTTCTTCACTGTTGGGCTGGTGTTTGTCGATACAGTCAACAGTAATGCCCAGCCATTCGAAAATGGTGCCATTCCATTCCTGGTCACGACGGGCCAGGTAATCATTCACCGTAACTATATGCACCCCTTCGCCGGGAAGCGCATTGAGGTAAGAGGGCAGGGTGGATACGAGGGTTTTACCTTCACCCGTTGCCATCTCCGCGATCTTACCCTGGTGCAGCACAATACCACCGATCAGCTGTACATCATAGTGTACCATGTTCCAGGTCACCTGGCCACCGGCGGCCGTCCAGGTATTTTTGAAAATGGATTTATCTCCATCAATGGTTACATAGTCTTTTTTTACACTCAGGTCACGGTCCATATCGGTGGCCGTGGAAACGAGTTCAGTATTTTCTTTAAAACGGCGGGCCGTTTCCTTCACTACGGCAAAAGCTTCGGGTAAAATCTGCTCGAGTATCTCTTCAATCTTTTTGTCCCGGTCTTTTTTCAGTTTATCCACTTCCTGGTATACCGCATCCTTACCCAGCAGATCATTGAAGGGAAGGGCTTCAGCGGCCGCATTTTTTTCAGCGATTTCAGCATCGATAGCGGTCAGGTGTTCTTTGATACGACCTCTGAACTCCTGTGTTTTACCACGCAGCTGGTCATTACTGAGCGATTGATAGGAAGAAAAAAACTGGTTGATTTTGGCAACATAAGGTTCAATCTTTTTTACGTCTTTTTCAGACTTGCTGCCGCCAAAAATTTTCTGAATGAAACCAAGCATGGTTGTACTATTAAAATATTATTGATTGTTAGTGTTTTGGGTTGTCAAAAACGGTGCTACAAAAAAAAAGAAGCCATTTTGACAGGGCGCCAAAGATAAGTCTTCCTTGGGAGTTTATATTCCCCGCAACCCTGAATCTTGCCCCTTTAATCCTGTTAAATACTGCTTCAATTTCCGGGGTTTTAACACCTTGTACTATCTTGCCTACTTATTTAAAACCCTTTTTTTCCATGTTCCGACTTTTTATCCGGTTTTCCTCCCTTTTTTCCCTTGTTTTCCTCCTTTCCTGTAGTGGAAATGACCGGAAAGCCGGGGCGATTTCCAATCCGGAGGAACTTTACCTGGATTACCGGATCACCGCGGAAGAGGGGAATGATAAACTGACTGTTTTAGTAAGATTTCGGGATGAAGAAGAGGGTGACGCATTCATGTTGCCGCCGGGTACTACTGTTTTGCTGGATAATAGTCCACTGGAAGCGGATAGTTCCAAACGTACGGGCGGATTTTATGAAACGCACCTGGCCATCGACTCTTTCCAGGGTAAACATACCCTGTTGTTAAAGCAGGGGGATCAGACTATACATGAACAATCTTTCGATTTTTTCCCCATGTTACTCGACGAAGAGCCGGGGGATAGTGTTTCCAGACAGGACCTGATTTTAAAGTTAGGGGGCGTGCAGAAAGAGGATTATGTCCGGGTTATCGCTACAGATACCGCTTTTTACAGTGAGGGGATTAACCGGATGGATACGATCCGTGACCGCCGGCTGCTCATCAGCCAATCCGACATGGAAACCCTGGTTAATGGCCCTGTACAATTGCTGTTATCCCGTGAATGGGAAATTCCCCTGGAGAAAGGAGAAAGAAGGATGGGCCAGCTTTCAGTTTCTTATTCCCTGCGCCGGGAATTTATCTTAAAAGACTAACTGAATTTTGCCATTCTGTACCCTCAACGGGAGCCAGACTGACGGTTGGGCAGAAAAGGATGTTCACAAGTAAGTAACAGAATGGTTTTCAAGGCGGTTTAATTTTAAAAAGAAGCATGGATTTTTACCTTTTGCGCCCTACCTTTGCGGCCAATTTAAGTATCAACTATGTCAGGTCAGTTAAAAGAGGTACGTAACCGGATCAAATCCGTTCAGAGCACGCAGCAGATCACCAAAGCGATGAAGATGGTTAGTGCGGCTAAATTGCGCCGTGCACAGGATGCGATCATTCAGATGCGTCCTTATGCCCAGAAGCTGCAGGAAATGCTCAGCAACATTGTGAGCAACAGTGAAGCCGGTACAGGGATGGCCCTGGCGACCGAACGCCCGGTGGAGAAAGTGCTGATGATCGTGATTACCAGTGACCGTGGTCTGGCCGGAGCATTCAATGCCAACGTGATCAAAATGACCAAGGCGACTATTGCTGAGAAATACGCGGAGCAATATAAAAAAGGTAACCTGACTGTGTGGGGTATTGGTAAAAAAGGACTGGAGTTCTTTGTAAAGAACAATTACAAAACCAATGATTCCTTCCGGGATATTTTCCTGCACCTGAATTTTGAAAATGTACAGAAAGCCGCCCAGGCTGCCCGTACTGCTTTTATCAATAAGGAATTTGATGTGGTGGAACTGGTATATAGTCAGTTCAAAAATGCAGCCACCCAAAAATTTGTAGTGGAGCGTTTCCTGCCGATCCCCAAAGTGGAAGGTAAGGCCGGAGCTGCCAAAGCTGATTTCATTTATGATCCTTCCAAGGAACTGCTGATCACCGAACTGATGCCGAAGATCCTGAACACCCAGCTGTTCAAGGCGGTACTGGATTC
>CAZLRY010000052.1:10919-14272 GCA_964561675.1 uncultured Chitinophaga sp. | reverse complement strand
AACAGATCCACCGGCTCAAATCCGGTAATCACTACGGGGGTCTTGTATTTCTCCACTACTGGATAATATTCTTCGGTGCCCATAATGGTGCAAACATGGCCGGCCGCCAGAAATGCATCGATCTGGTTTTCCGGATCGCCCAGGATGGCTTCCATGGCCGGGGGAACCAACACATGCGAAGCAAGAATACTGTAATTGGTGACGCCCGATTTGTCTGCATGGACAATACTCAGGGCGTTGGCTGGTGCTGTTGTTTCGAAACCAACGGCAAAGAAGACCACTTCTTTGTCCGGATTTTGTTTGGCCAACTGTACTGCCTCCAATGGTGAATACAGGATACGGACATCGGCGCCTTCGGCTTTTGCTTCCAGCAGGCTTTTATGTGAACCGGGTACCCGCAACATATCCCCGAAGGAACAAATAATAACATTGGGTTGTTTCGATAACCAGATCGCTTCATCGATGATACTGACCGGTGTAACACAGACAGGACAACCGGGTCCATGTACCATCGTTATTTTGTCCGGCAGCATATCCAGTATCCCGTTTTTTACAAGACTATGCGTTTGCCCGCCACAGATTTCCATGATCATCCATGGCCGGGTGGTCACCTGGTGAATCTGCTCAAGGTATTGCTGCACCATCTCGGGATCGCGATATTCGCTCAGGTATTTCATGTTAAATGATGTTTTGATTTAAGTGAGTGGTGAGTGGTGAGTAGTGAGTAGTGAGTAGTGAGTAGTGTATGGGTACTCACTACTGACTACTGACTACTCACTAATTTCGTCCACTTCTCCCATCGCCTTCAGGTACTCAAAGGTCTGCCGGGCTTCTTCCTCATCCACTTTGCCAATGGCCACACCTACATGCACGAGCACATAGTCGCCCACCTGGGCTTCAGGAACCATGGAGAGATTGACTTCTTTGGTAATGCCGCCGAATGACACTTTTCCTTGCCGGAACGTATCATCTAACTGGCCGGTGATGGATAATAATTTACCCGGGATGGCTAAACACATGTGTTGATTTTTGTCAGTGATTTAATAATAATTGGTCTTTCGAAAAGATTGATTTATTTTTTTCCGTCAGCGCTGCATAGGCCAATTGGCCAAAGCCAATGCATTCATCATTGGGACTAAGTTGCCGGTGGAAATAAAGTTCAAATTCATCATGTAATAATATAGTAACCAGGTCAATCAAAAATGCATTCTGGAATACACCGCCACTGAATGCTATTTTTTTTGCACCTGCCCGCACGGCTACGTTTTTAATCAGCATGGCCAGGGATACAAAGACTTTACGGGCAATAACCGGTGTTGCAGTGCGTTCCTTTATATCCTGTAGTAACTCGTGGATCATCGCTGTCCAGTCAAGCCGGTTTTTATTCACGGCAATCGGGTAATAATCCATACTTTCCGTTTCGCAAGATCGGGCAGCTGCTTCCAGTTTCATGGCCGCTTCTCCTTCATAACTATTAATGGATTGTATTTTCAATATTGCAGCTATGCCATCCAGCAGGCGGCCCATACTGGATGTCAGCAGATCCGGCTTTTGCTGTAATAATTTCAGGTAGAAATCTCTTTCTGCTGCAGAAAACAAATCCTTTATCTCCATAAGCTGATCCATACTGTTGCGCAGCAATGAAACAGCACTGACCCTGGGTTCCTTACTCATTTTGTCGCCCAGTAACTGCGGGAAATAGTCAAGGTGCATATATCGGTCCATCTCACCGTCTTCAAGCATAAAGAACTCGCCACCCCATACCTGATTATCGTCACCATATCCGGTACCATCCCAGATCACTCCCAGTACTTTTTCCTGGCACGTCAACAGGTCATTCTCGGCCAGTACTGCGGCAAAATGCGCTTTATGGTGTTGGATGGTTCTGAAAGGAATATTCCATTCTTCAGCAAGTTCCTTTCCTTTTTGGGATACAAAATAATTCGGGTGACTGTCAATGAGTATTTGTGCCGGATTGAAATGCAAAAGTTGCTGAAGATGGGAAAGCGTATAATCAAAGCTAACCTGTGATTCAAAATTAGCCTGGTCACCCAGGTACTGACTTACAAACAGGTTGTGTCCTGCACTTATGGCAAAAGCACTTTTTAATTCAGCACCCATTGCCAGTGTAGGCTGAGTGTTCAGAAAAGTAGCCGGAAAATAGTTAGGCGCCAATCCCCGTGACCGACGCAGTATAACCGGATGGGTCGAATGTCCGGTAAATTGTATTACACTGTCATCCTGGGGGGCAACAATATCCCGTTCAAAGCTGATAATGAAGTCCGCATAGTCTGTCAGCCAGAGTATAGCATCCTCATCTGTATAAATAATAGGTGTCCCGCTCAGGTTGCCGCTCGTAGCCACCAGGGGTTTATACCAGCCCTCCATGATCAGGCAAAGCAGCGGGGTATAGGGGAGCAACGCGCCGATTTTACCAAGACCCGGTGCAATTGCTTCCGTGCAAATGCCCGAAGCCGGATCTTCTTTCAGTTGGCACAATACAATGGGAGCCTGTTTACCTGTTAAGGCCTTTTTTTCTTTATCGGTAATGATGAGGTCTTCTTCTGCTTTTTCAACGGATGGATACATTACGGCAAATGGCCGGGCAGGCCTGTGTTTCCGGTCCCGCAATGTACTCACAGAGTAATGCTTGGTGGCATCACAGAGCAGCAGATAACCGCCAATTCCTTTAACTGCGAGGATATGGCCATGCTTCAGTGACTCGAGTGCAATCAGCAGGATACTTTCAGGATCTCTGGATATTTCAATCCCGTTATTATCAAAAAGGTGCATGGGTATGGCGCAATCAGGGCAGGAATTGGTCTGGCTGAAATGCCGGTGATCATGAATGTCGTTATATTCTTTATTACAAGATGGGCACATCTCCAGTTCGGTCATCGTGGTATTCGGTCGGTCGTAAGGCAAACCGGTAATGATAGAATACCGGGGGCCACATTCCAGGCAGGTAGTGAACGGATATTGATACCGTTTATTTACAGGGTCAGTGATTTCTTTCCGGCAGTTCTCACAAATAGCAATATCAGGGGTCAGTAAAAGATCAGGGATTGCAGAATTGTCACTTTCCTTAATATGAAAATCAGTATATAATGTTGGAGCTGTTATCTGCAGATGATGTGAGCGTATGATGGCATTCTCCGGCTGACAGCAAAGCAGGGAGGTATAAAAGTTGTCTGCTGTTTCTTCAGTTGCATTGATTTCAATATGTACACCATCATTGCCATTGCTTACCCAGCCATACAGACCCATTCGTTCGGCCAGCCGGCAAACAAATGGCCGGAAACCGACGCCCTGAACCAACCCGCCAATATGGATATGATAGGTGTTCATAAAAA
>CAZLRY010000052.1:0-10819 GCA_964561675.1 uncultured Chitinophaga sp. | reverse complement strand
CGTTCTTTTTCGCCAAGGTCGAACATGGCCGGACAAACCAGGTTGCCTACATTTTCTATAAAGAGGATCGAATTTTCGGTGGGTTTCATGCCCTGTACGGCATGCAGGACCATATGGGCATCCAGGTGACAGCCTTTGCCGGTATTAATCTGGGCCACTTTGGTTCCTGTGGCATGAATCCGGTCCGCATCGCGTGAGGTTTGCTGATCACCTTCAATAACATAACAGGTAAACTGATCTTTCAGGTCCGTAAGGGTTCGCTCCAGCAGGGAGGTCTTTCCGGAACCTGGAGAACTGACCAGGTTGAGCGCCAGGATATTCTTTGCTTCAAAATACCCCCGGTTTCGCTGGGCCAGCATATTGTTTTCGTATAAGACATCTTTTTCCACTTCCACAATAGTTTTACTGTGGGAATGGGAATGATCATGATCGTGTTGGTGGGAATGGGAGTCGCAACCGCAGGTAGCACACATGATAAATCGTTTTAGGTTATTGTTTCAGGTTATGACCAGGGATTTCACCCGGAGTTCTTTTCCTTTCTGAATGGTTACAAAATGATCCCCGCATACCGGGCAGGGTTCGTATAATTGCTGCATCGGAAAAACCGCATCACAATCCATACATTTTCCTTCACCCGCAATATGATTGATCGTTCTTTTTGCTTTTTCGAGCAAGGTTGAACGGATGGCCTGCTCCCAGGCAAAATCAAAGGCGGGCATTTCAATACCACTCAGATCGCCGATCTCCAGTTCTATTTCATCCACGCCTGCAGCATTATTCTTTGCCGATTCTTTTTCGGCAATCTGAAGAATGCTCATAACGATGGACAATTCATGCATCAGTTATTTTTTTGCAGCGGTCGTGCGGTACCGCTTAAACAGCAATACCCCGATTGCTACCACTGCCAATACAGCCAGGGCATGCTCCGGCTCAACAAAATAGTGTTGAATGGTAAACCCATGGGTATGACCATGACCTTCATGCGCGAATGAGCTAAGAGAGGCAATAATAGCTGCGATTGACAGTAAGTATTTTTTCATAAATGGCATTTTCTGGTTACCAATATTAATCTTAGTCTCCAACCCCCCGACTGACTTTTGTCATGAAATTGTCTGACATAAGTCACCTAAAGGGACTATTAGAATCAATAACTCTGTTTGGTCAATTTCCCCATTCTTCACGGCTGCTTGCCATAAACTACTTTGCATGGACAACCCCACTGTTCAAAAAGCCCCTACTTATTTAGAGGAGTTTAAAAGAAAAGGATATTCCCGTGCGGATTTCCTGAAATTCTGTACACTCATGGCCGCTTACCTCGGTCTGGAGAACTCCTCAACTGCCCAGGTGGTACAGGCAATGTCCACCAAGCCCAGGCTCCCGGTGATCTGGTTACATTTCCAGGAATGTACCTGTTGCAGTGAGTCATTTATCCGCTCTTCGCACCCGATTGTGGCGGATGTACTGCTGGATCAGATTTCACTGGATTATTCTGAAACATTGATGGCGGCATCCGGTCACCAGGCAGAAGAAGCCATGAAAAACACTATGACCAAGTACAAAGGCGAGTACATTTTATGTGTGGAAGGTAGTGTGCCGACAGCCGCAGACGGGGTGTATTGTATGATTGGTGGTAAAACCTCCATGCAGATCCTTGAGGAAGCTGCTGAAGGAGCTAAAGCAGTGATTGCCTGGGGTAGTTGCGCCAGTAATGGTTGTGTGCAGGCCGCCAAGCCCAATCCGACATCCGCCACGCCGATTCATAAACTACTGAAAGGAAAACCAGTGATTAAAGTGCCCGGATGTCCTCCGATTGGTGAGGTAATGGCCGGTGTGATTGTTCACGTAGTCACTTTTGGCCGTCTTCCCGAGTTGGATGGTCTGGGTCGTCCAAAAGCCTTCTACAGCAAACGCGTTCACGATACCTGCTATCGTCGTCCATATTATGATGCCGGGCTTTATGTGGAAAGCTTTGATGATGAGAATGCGAGAAAAGGATATTGCTTATACAAAGTGGGATGTAAAGGTCCTTCTACCTATAATGCCTGCGGGGTTACCAAATGGAACAACGGGGTTAGTTTCCCGATTCAGTCCGGGCACGGTTGCTTCGGCTGCAGTGAGGAAAACTATTGGGACAGTGGCCGCATTTATGAAAGAGCGTCCGCCTTCCCCGGTTTTGGTATAGAATCCACTGCCGATACCGTAGGTAAAGTAGCGCTGGCCGTTACGGGTGTCGCCCTGGCAGCTCATGCGGTAATGACCAATGTTCGCAAGAAAAAGCTGATTAAAGGCCTCGAAAAAGAAGGTAAGGAAAGCGAACAGCAACTGAAAGACTAGTTTGTTGGTGAGAACACCAACAAACCACACTGTTGGTGATAACACCAACAAACCACACTGTTGGTGAGAACACCAACAGTATTCACCAACAACCCAAAAAAATAAGAAATGAGTACAAGAATAGTTGTCGATCCTGTAACCCGTATAGAAGGACACTTACGGATCGAAGCCGATATAGAAAACGGAAAAATTAAAGACGCTTACAGCAGCGGTACCATGGTCCGCCTGCTGGAGGAAATCCTCCGCGGACGTGATCCCCGCGATGCCTGGGCCTATGTAGGACGGGTATGTGGCGTATGTACCTCTGTACACTCGCTCACTTCGGTGCGTTGTGTGGAAGATGCCCTGGATATTGTTATTCCACCCAATGCGGAAATGGTACGGAACATCATGTTCTGCGCCCAGTATATGCATGACCACGTGGTGCACTTCTATCACCTGCACGCTATGGACTGGGTGGATGTGGTGAATGCCTTAAAAGCGGATCCGAAAAAAACTTCTGAACTGGCCCAGAGTATATCCAAATGGCCTAAGTCCTCTCCCGGCTATTTCAGCGACCTGCAAAAGCGGATCGGCAAGTTTGTGGAAAGCGGTCAACTGGGTATCTTCAGTAATGGATACTGGGGGCACTCCGCTTATAAATTACCCGCAGAGGTAAACCTGATCGGACTGGCACACTATCTTGAAGCCCTTGAATGGCAGAAAGAGATTGTAAAAGTGCACACCATTTTCGGTGGTAAGAACCCGCACCCCAACTACCTGGTGGGTGGTATGGCCTGTGCCATTACTACCGATGATGTCAGCGGACTGAATGCGGAACGCCTGGCCTATGTTGAACAGTTACTGAAACAAGGTAAAGAATTCATTGAGCAGGTATACATTCCTGATCTGATGGCCATCGCTTCATTCTATAAAGACTGGGGAGCCATTGGCGGCGGTTTAGGTAATTATATGTCCTATGGCGATCTGCCCTGGAATGGTTACCGCGATGCATCTTCCTATAAATTCCCGGCCGGGGTGATCCTGAATAAGGACATCAGCAAAGTATATGATGTGGATCTGCGCAAGGATGATGAAGTGCAGGAATTCATTGATAATTCCTGGTATGAATACAAAGGCAAAGGGGGACTGCATCCGTGGAAAGGGGAGAGTAAGATCAAGTATACAGGACCTAAACCTCCATTTGAGAACCTGGATACTACCAAAGCCTACAGCTACCTGAAGACTCCAAGGTGGAAAGGCAATGCCGTAGAGGTTGGTCCACTGGCCCGCGTGCTGGTAGGTTATGCCAAGGGAAGAGAGGAATTCAAAGAAGTGGTGGATAAAGCCCTCACCGATCTGAATGTACCAGTAACCGCCCTTTTCTCTACGCTGGGCCGTACTGCAGCCCGTGGATTGGAAAGTACCCTGGTAGCACAGTGGGGACTTGATTTCTTCAACCAGTTAATTGATAATATTAAGAAGGGAGATACCCGGATGGCCGACTCCACCAAGCGTGATCCATCCAAATGGCCGGCAAAGGCCTTGGGTGTGGGACATGCAGAAGCACCCCGCGGTGCCCTCGCACACTGGATCAATATTGAAGATGAAAAGATTGCCAACTACCAGTTAGTGGTACCCACTACCTGGAACGCCTCACCAAGGGATGGCAAAGGACAGCTTTCGGCTTATGAAGCAGCGCTGCGGGATACCCCGATTGCTGATCCGAAGCAGCCGGTGGAAATATTAAGGACCGTACACTCCTTTGACCCCTGCCTGGCCTGTGCCGTTCACCTGTACGATGAGGAAGGAAAACATATCAGCCGTATCAGTGTCCTCGGCGATTAACCTTTAAAAAAAACAGTATGGCAAACGAAATAATTGTTCATAAAGTTCATAAACTGCGCCGGGTTTATGTATGGGAGCAGCCTGTACGTATATACCATTGGCTCAATGCGCTGGCAATCCTGGTGCTGATTGCTACCGGATTTTTTATCGCCGATCCCCTGGCCTTGCAAAGTTCGAAAGAGGCTTCAGGCCTGTTTACCATGGGATGGATACGGATGATCCACTTCATCGCATCTTATATTTTCTTCTTTAATTTCCTGTTTCGTATTTACTGGGGATTTGTCGGCAATAAATATGCAAACTGGAAACAGTTCATCCCCACTTCCCCCCGTTTCTTTAAAGAAATGTGGCATGTATTCAAGATGGATATCCTGATGTTGCGCGGTAAAGAACACATGAGTGTAGGACATAACGCGATGGCCGGCTTTATTTATTTCTTCACCTTCCTGGCTTTCCTCATTCAGTGCCTGACCGGTTTTGGTTTATATGCATCGATGAGTACCAGTTGGTGGTTTCCTAAACTTTTCGCCTGGGTGCCTGCAATGTTCGGGGGTGATATTTTTCTTCGCCAGGTGCATCATGCTACCACATGGTTTTTTATACTTTTTACCGTGATCCATGTTTACCTCGTATTCTATCATGATTATGTGGAAGGGCGAGGAGAAATCTCGAGTATGGGTGGTGGCTGGAAATTTGTGGAAGAAGAAGTATTTGACAAAGGACTGGATGTGCCGAATGAACCAACTAAATCATAGATCATGGAAGACAGAGTGCTGATTATGGGTGTCGGTAATTACCTGATGGGAGATGAGGGAGTAGGCGTGCATGCGGCACAGAAACTCATGTCCGCGGGCTTACCGGATTACGTGGATGTAGTGGATGGCGGCACCGGCGGATTTCACCTGCTGGAGTATTTTGAGAAATACAGGCAGGTCATCCTGGTGGACGCGACCCTGGACGGTCAGAAAGCCGGTACCATCCGGCTGATCAAGCCGAAGTTTGCGGCCGATTTTCCCAAATCCATGAGCACGCACGATATCGGGTTGCGGGATATGGTCAATTCATTACAGCTATTAGGCCAGATACCGGAGATGCACCTGTTCGTGGTTAGTATTGAGTATATCCAGCAGCAAGGCGTGGAGATGACTGATGAAGTGGAAACAGCCATGCCTGAACTGCTGAACCTGGTCACCGCGCTGGCGATCCAACTGGCTCCGGCCAATGCTGCAGTAACGAGTTGATAACATAAGCATTAGTAGCAAGCAAAGCAAACAGCCTGCCGCCGGAAGGGGCAGGCTGTTCTATTGTTGGTGTTGTCACCAACAATAGAACAGGTATTGTCACCAACAATAGAACAGGTGTTGTCACCAACAATAGAACAGGCGCTATCACCAACATGATAATATTTATATATATTTGAGTACACCTTTTATCTATGATGCGCACTTCCTTCCTCTTAATCCTCTTTTTGATATTCCATACTTTATCAGCGCAGGAAATAATCAGTAAAAATAAACAGCGAACTTTTTTTGTCGGAGTACACTTTTCGCCCGACTATAGTTACCGTCGCTTGGTTAATAATGACGGTCAGTCTGTGTCCGAAACAATAGTCAGGTCAAGAGACCGGATGGAAAAGGCAAGACTTGGCTTTACAACAGGAGCAAGTGCTGGATGGCATCTTTCTTCCCATTTACAGATCGAATCCGGGTTGTTTTATTCAGCGAAAGGCTATAAGACAAATAAGGAATTGCTTGTTTACATTCCTCCCGTTTCACCTGGCGATCCTGTTGCTGTAAAGCATATTTACAGAAAACAATTCTTAGATATTCCGCTTCGCGTGGTTTACCTGTGGGGTGGGAAAAGACTACAGGTGGCACCCAGCGGAGGGGTGGTGTATAATCTATTCATGCATCAGGGGCAGCTTACTTATAGCTATTATGAATCAGGAGAAGTTAAAAAAACAAAAACTCAGCTACATGATGATGTCCGGAAAATGAACCTTTCTGTCCAACTGGGCATGGGTCTGCGGTACCGGTTAAATGACCGTCTTAAAATAGTGGCTGAACCGGTCTTTCGGTATGGTTTGTTAAACTCAGCTGATACACCTGTGGCTGAGAAACTCTGGACGACCGGCCTTAATGCCGGGATGTATTTTTCTTTTAAAAAATAAATCAGAATGACTTCGGAAAAACAAAACATACAGGGAGAATATTACTTCCGCCAAACAGAAATGGCCGCCGGTTTTAAGTTTACCGAAGATGGTCAGTTTCAGTTCTTTTTCACTTATGGCGCAGTAGACCGCAGTGCGGCCGGCACATTTTCAGTAGAAGGAAATATGGTTAAACTTAAAAGTGATAAGGAGCCCGGTAGGGATTTTACAGTGAATCGGGAGTTTAGACAAGGGGAGGGCTATCACCTGGCATTCACAAACGCCAATTCAATGATGGTAGAGAATATCCGTTGCTTCGTCCTGGTGGGCGAAAAACGGGAGGAAGCAGTAACTGACAGCCAGGGACGAATACAGCTGGATATCCCGCATTGTGATAGCATTTATGCACAACATCTCTTGTTTCCTGATATCGTTACTTTGGTGAAAAGTCCGGAAAATTTAAATAATCATTTTGAGCTCTCGCTTAACCCTTCCCTTGAGCAGGTTAGTTTTAAAGGGATTGATTTTACCATCGAAGAAGATGGATCTTTAAGTTGCCTTCCTAATTATTTTATGCTGATGCCTGGCATCCGATTCCTGGCCGCAGGTTGAGTCTTGTTGGAGTTGAGCATTGTTGGTGTTATCACCAACAATTCAGTTGTTTGGTGTTATCACCAACAAGTCAGTAGTTTGGTGTTATCACCAACCAGCATCACTTCACCGCCAATCCTTTCAGTCTTAACCCGATCGTTGCCCGGCTGATAGTTTGTTGGTTGCCAGATCCACCTGTGTAAGAGACTATCTCCACATCATATAATGAAAAGTTACACAAGACTCCCTTTAGGTCTGGTGCCAAAAGAAGGATGTTGCCCTTTTCTTTTCTAAGTCCTGCAGCTCCGGTCAGAAACCATTGATTCCAGGCAGCACCATCAGTGGCCAGTATTTCAATAGTTAAATTTGTGTAGGAGCCGTCACCGGGTTTAATACTTAATCCGCTTATTTTAGAAACCCGGGTGGTTGGCAGACTTCCGAGCGTTAAACTGAAGAAGGAAGATAAGGCCCGCCGTTTATTTCTGGGCCCCAGGTCAATCTTAGTGCCCCCTTTTTGTATTTTAACGGAACCTGCCCTGATTTTCACCGTTGCTTTAAACAGGGACTTGGAAGCTGCATCCAGTGCGTTAAAAAGAATTTCTTCAACAATCGCATTGTCAAATAACCTTTCTTGTAATGTCTCACCTGCATAATTAAGCGTAATAAAGTTTAACTGCCGGCCCGCCTGTTCTTTTGTATAAACCTGAAGCGACCTGAGTATATTTTGAGTGGCTGCATCATCGGATAGAGTGATGTCAAAACTGGCTGTATGCTGCAGCTGATTCTCAGGTCCCAACGCATCAGTGAAACTGAAGTTGTCCACTTGTATACTGTTTTTTTCCAGTTGCAACTGGGTGGTTGATTGTGCATACGTGCTTGTCTTTTGTGCAATCACTGATAAGCTTAAAACTAAAAGTAATAGAAATGAAAAGCTGTATTGAGTTACCTTTTTCATGACCGGTTTTTTGATAGGAAGTAAAACTAGCATTTGAAGATTAACCGGTATATCCCTGTTTCAGGGGATATTTTATTCTGATCTGAACAGTGTTATCAGATTGTACCCTGGTAATCTGTTTTTTAAATCTCATATTTTTCGAGGAATCCCCAATTGTCTATCCCTGTTTCATAGAACAAGGCAGAGGAGTAATGGTAGTCTTCCGGGTCTTTGCAAAACCCTTTTTTTACAGGGTTATCATGTATATACTGAAGTTTTTGCTGGTAAACAAGAGTCGTCCACAATGCCTTGCTGCAAGGATTTCGTTCCCAAAGCTGATATTGCCGGTCTTTGTCGTCAACCCTGAATCGTTCCAGGAAAACCGGATCATTTTTTTGCAAAAGAAATTTTATTTGTTGTCCAGTGAATCTCAGAAAATCACGCTGTACATTATCCGGCCGGTGATCCGGGTTTATTTTCCAGATCAGGTGGATATGATTGGGCATCAGAACAAAGGCGTGCATGCTGATACGTTTTTTCTCCACCAAAAACCGGAGGCTGCTGATTACTATTTCTTTATGGGCATCATCTTTTAAGAGTGGCTTCCACCAAAGGTTTGTTGCAGTGAAGAACTGCGGGCATTCGGGTCTGGTAACTGACATGCGGCAAGCTAGCCGCATTGCTGACATTCGATATGGGTTTTTGACGGCGTGACAACGTGATTTTTCTGATATTCAACCGGGTTCTCACCAGCTGTTTGTTGTTGTTCTCACCCGCTGATTGTTGGTGTTCTCACCAACAATCCAGCGTTCATAGTTGATACCAGCGCTCATAGTTGGTGTTATCACCAACTATTTTGTTGGTGATAACACCAACAAAACGAAACCGTCTCAAAGACTTGAGACGGTTTCTATCGGATTATAGTGAGTGAGAAAACTGCATCTTATTGTTGGTGTTCTCACCAACAAGCGTTAAGCTACTGCATCTTGTTGGTGTTATCACCAGCTACTGCATCTTGTTGGTGTTCTCACCAACAAGCTTATTTCTTCTGCTTTCTCGGTGTTTCAATCGCAGCCTGTGCCGCAGCCAGGCGGGCGATCGGTACACGGAACGGAGAACAGCTTACATAGTTCATGCCGATGCGGTGACAGAATTTCACGCTTTCGGGATCTCCGCCATGTTCGCCGCAGATACCTACTTTGAGGTTGGGTTTGGTTACCCGGCCTCTTTCTGTACCTACTTTGATCAGTTGGCCGATACCTTCCTGGTCGATGGTCTGGAACGGATCATCGGGAAGGATCTTCAGGTCAAGGTATTTAGGTAAGAAACCACCGATATCATCGCGGCTGAAACCAAAGCTCATTTGGGTGAGGTCATTGGTGCCAAAGCTGAAGAAATCAGCTACATTGGCCATGAATTCAGCCCGCAGTGCCGCACGTGGAGTTTCGATCATCGTACCATAGAGGTAGGGGATCTTCTTCATCTTGAATTTTTCGCATACTTCTTTGTATACCTGATCCACAATCACTTTCTGGTGACGCAGTTCATGCGCAATCACCGTTACAGGAACCATGATTTCCGGGAAGGCTTTTTTACCGGCTTTCAGCAATTCTGCTGTTGCTTCGAAAATCGCGCGTACCTGCATCTCCGTGATTTCGGGATAACTGATACCCAGCCGTACACCACGGTGACCGAGCATCGGGTTATTTTCATGCAATGCGAGTACACGTCTGTTAAGCATACCCATACTGATACCGAGTTCTTTGCTCAGCTGGCGGAGTTTTTCTTTATCATGGGGAACAAACTCATGCAGCGGGGGATCGAGCAGGCGGATGGTGACCGGGTGCCCCTTCATTACGGAAAGGGTATTCTTCACGTCTTTTTTCACATATTTGAACAGACCGTTCAATGCCTCTCTTCTTTCTTTTTCTGTTTTGCTCACGATCATTTTGCGGAGCTGGAACAGGGGTTCTTCGCTTCCTTCGCCGTAGAACATATGTTCTGTACGGAAGAGGCCGATACCTTCTGCACCGAATTTAACGGCGTTTACTGCATCCAGCGGAGTCTCTGCATTGGCGCGAACACCAATCTGTTTGAATTTATCCACCAGTTTCATCAGGTCTTTGTAAGACTGATTCTTGTCGATATCAATATCTACCAGGGCCATACTTCCTTCGTATACGGCACCTTTAGTACCATTCAGACTGATCCAGTCGCCTTCTTTAATAACGACGCCGTTTTTAGCCTTGAAATGTTTGGATTCAGCATGTATTTCAATATCGCCGCAACCAACGATACAACATTTACCCCATCCGCGGGCTACGAGCGCTGCGTGAGAAGTCATACCTCCTTTAGTGGTCAGGATCGCTTGTGCTTTATGCATACCATCCACATCTTCGGGAGAGGTTTCTTCACGTACCAGGATCACTTTCTCGCCTTTGGAAGCCCATTCAACGGCTTCTGCGGAGGAGAACACCACTCGGCCTTTGGCGCCACCGGGACCGGCAGGAAGACCTTTGGCGATAACGGGAGCTAATAACTCAGCTTTAGGATCCAGCATCGGCAGCAGGAGTTCAACCAGCTGATTCGGGCCAACACGCATTAAAGCGGTTTTGGCATCAATCAGTCTTTCTTTCACCATCTCAGTAGCCATACGAACGGCGGCCACGCCATTCCGTTTACCAACACGGCATTGCAGCATATACAGTTTACCTTTTTCAATGGTAAACTCGATGTCCTGCATATCATGGTAGTGTTTTTCCAGTCTGCGCTGAATTGTGTAAAGCTCTTTGTATTGAGCGGGCATCAGCTCTTCAAGGGTGGAAAACTGTTCACTCTGTGCATTCTTGGAATATTCATTGACAGGAGAGGGAGTCCGGATACCAGCCACCACATCTTCACCCTGTGCATTTACCAGGTATTCTCCGTAGAAATGGTTTTCGCCATTACCTGGGTTACGGGTGAACGCCACACCTGTGCAGCAT
>CAZLRY010000051.1:5531-14498 GCA_964561675.1 uncultured Chitinophaga sp. | reverse complement strand
AGCATGTCGCTGATGGATGCCACCCCACTTTGTTGTTGCGACTCACGATATACATCATTGGAAAAAAAATCAAGAAAATCCAGGTCGGTCAGATCGCGGTTGATGCCATTGCAGACATAGATATCATTCTGCCCATCGTTATCCGCATCCAGAAAGAGAGCGCCCCAGCTCCAGTCGGTACCGTATACGTTTGCATAATTGGCAATCTCCGTAAAATGCCCGTTACCATCATTTACCTGCAAGGCATTGCGCACATATTGATGATAAAGTCCGGCTTTGAGTTTACTGTTATACAGATCAATATTATCAAAAGTCCCCGTGGTCTTGAGCCGGTAGTCATCATCGGGGATCATGTCAGTGGTGAAAATATCCGGATGACCATCATTATTGATGTCGGCCAGGTCGGTACTCATAGAAGACATGCTGATATGTTGCAATCGTTCTTCCAGCTCGTCCCGGAATGTGCCATTCTTTTGATTGATATAGAGGTAATCCTTTTCTATAAAATCATTGCCGACATAGATATCCGGATAGCCGTCGTTATTCAGATCGCCTATGGATACACCCAGCCCGAAACTGATGAGACCGGTATGGAGTCCGGCTTCTTTGGTGACTTCGGTAAAGAAGTTCTTTTCATTGCGGTACAGGTGATTTCCTCCTCCTTTCAATTCTTCGTTCACCTTCCACTGTTCCACCGAAGCATCTCGCATACTGCCATAGTTGAGCGAACTGAAGGGCAGCGGGCTGTTATTGATCAGCAGGCAATCGAGATCGCCATCGAGGTCGTAATCAAAAAAGCTGGCCTGGGTACAAAAACCGGAATGATCCAGTCCGTAGGCTTTGGCGCTCTCCGTAAAACTAAGATCCCGGTTGTTGATATAGAGTTTATTCAACCGGTGCCCGTCATTGATCCGTCCCGAGTTGCAGATATAAATATCCAGCCAGCCATCGTTATTAATATCCACCATGGCCACGCCGGTACTCCACATACTATCCTGCCGGAATCCGGTTTTGACCGTAATTTCCTCAAATTTCATTCCGCCTTTATTCAGGTATACTTTATTCTCCCCCATGTTACTGGTCAGGATCACGTCAGCCAGGCCATCGTTATTGATATCGCCCAATCCTACCCCACCGCCATTATAAAAATTACGAAAGCGGAAACTGTTGTCCGCTTCATTGTCGATCACGGTATTGGTGAAATTAATTCCGGTGGCAGAACTGTCAAGCAGGGTAAACAATCGTGCTTCACTTTCCGACCTGTTACTACAGGAAAAAAGCAAAAACAGCAAGGGCAGCGATATGATAATTAAACAAGTCCTCCTCATGATGCTAAAATCAGTCCGGTTATTTCAGGGGTTGACACAGCACAGGTTTTTCACTATTGATAGCAAAGAGCAGGCTGATACGGTCTTTCAACCGGATCGACCGGATACTTCTCACTTCGCCTTTGATCCGTAATCCTGTTTCTTTATTCCCGATATATTTCATTTTTCCTTTTCCTTCATTCAGTAATACCTGGCCATAGCTGCCATCCAGCCGGCCAAATTGCGGGGGATAAGTAAAGCGGTTACCACCCAATACCAGGTCCGGTTGCTTGTCGCCATTTATATCCGCTATTTCAGCGGCGTTCACACTGGATAACTGTACCCAGTAAGGCAGTTCTTCGATCCTGAATTTCCCATTGCCTTCATTCCAGGCAATCACGGACCGGCAATAATTAAATTTTTGCTGACCGGCCGTCTTCAGGAGTTCCTTACCAAATAAACCCACAATATCTTTCTTGGCATATTCGCCATGCAGCAGGTTTTCTTTTTTAAGTGCGGGAAACTGATCGGTGATCTCGCGTTTGAGGAAAACCGGTACATCCCGCCCATCTACATGGCGGGTCAGAAAATGATCCATGGTGCCCGTTTTGTCAAAATCATTCAGCCATAATTTTACCGGATGTTCTTTATCCGGACGGAGGTAGAAGTTCTCGCCGATATTTCCCAATATGAGTTCCGCTTTCCCGTCACCATTGAGGTCACCGGTTTTCACGGTTTGCCACCAGCCGTATAAATCTTCCAGGCCGGTCTGTTTCAGTTCTTCGAGTTGCTTTGTTGCTTTATTATATTGATAAATGACAGGTGCCATCCACTCGCCTGCCAGTACCAGTTCCTTGTTGCCATCACCAGTGAGGTCTTCCCAGGCCGCGCCGGTAATCATTCCTTTGGTAGCAAGACTTTTATTCAGCTGGTTCGTGACATCAGTAAAATGACCCTGCCCGTCATTATTATACATATAACTCTGCGGGTTGAGGCCATATTGATAGGGGACACTGCGGCTGCCCACAAAGAGATCTTCATCTCCATCCCCATCATAATCATAACTGACGGCCACAGAAATATTCATATCATTATTCGGGAAGGCGCTTACATCAATAGTGAAATTACCCTTACCATCATTCTTCAACAAACGATGCTGGGCTTCCCGGCTTCCTTTCTCCATATTATTTCCGCCCGCCCCAACAAACAAATCCAGGTCGCCATCTTTATCCGCATCGAAGAACAGGGATGCGACATCTTCAAAATCCGCATAGAGTTTAAAAACCGGCTGGTCCTTCTTACTGAACCGGCCTTCTTTGGTTTGTTCATAAAGTTGTGCCGTTTGTCCCTTGCCACCGCCCATGAATACATCAGCTAATCCATCCCCGTTCACATCACCTACTGACATGGCGGGTCCTTCCCTGGACAATAACTCGGGGAGATTACGTTCGAAATAAAAATCAATATACTCATCTTCTGTATGAGCGTCCATACCTGTTGAATCAATAATCAGTAAAGGCTGAAGCGGATCTTTTGTATACGCCATCGGGCCGGACTGTGCCGGTTGCTGCAGTTCAGTGAGCTGGTTTAGCTTTGTATCATAGTAGCGTGTATAGCTGCGATCCGGCCAGATCAGTTCCAGCGAATCGATCTTAGCGACCTTGCCCACCCCGATCACCTGTTTGTAGTCCACGCTGGACTGAAAGCCCCGGCTGGGTATCAGTTCGCGGAAGAAGACCTGGTTGCCGGCAAAGACCTTGATCTTGGTACCAATAGCAAACTCATTGCCCTTGCGGCCTTTTAATTTCAGGGCCACATAATTATTGGCGGTTTGTTCACGGCTGTTGTTGCGATAGACAAAACTCAGTTGATTCTGGTTATTGATCACGAGATCCAGATCACCATCATTATCCAGATCGCCGTAAGCTGCCCCGTTAGAGAAAGTTGGCTCCATAAACCCCCAGACCTCACCGGCATCACTGAAACACAGGTTGCCATTATTCTTAAACGCTTTGTTGGGCATAGGGAAGATGGGAATATGTTTCAATACGGAATCAATACTTTGCTTCTGCCCGGAGATCACCATGTTTTTGATGATGTCGTTGGCAAAGAATTCCATGAAATCCAGGTTGGTCACATCATGATTGATCCCGTTACAAACATAGATGTCATTCAGTCCGTCATTATCTGCATCGAAGAAAAGAGCACCCCAGCTCCAGTCGGTGGCCTGTACGCCGCTGAAATTGGCCGCTTCAATAAACTCTCCTTTCTGATTATTCACCATCAGGCAGTTTTTCATAAACTGGCGGTAGAGTCCGTTTTTAATACGGGTATTGTAAAGATCGATATTGTCAAAAGCGCCGAGTGTTTTCAAACGATAGTCATCTCCTGGTAACATATCGGTGGTGAAGAGGTCCGGGTAACCGTCATTATTTACATCGGCCACATCCACACCCATGGAAGAGAAACTGTTTTGTTCGATGCAGTTTTCCATTTCATCTTTAAATGTTCCATTGCCCTGATTCATATACAGGTAATCCCGTTCGTAGGAGTCATTGGCCACAAATACGTCGGGGTAACCGTCGTTATTTACATCACTGACTGCCACACCCAGACCGAAACTGACGAGGGTGCCGTGTATACCCGCCTGTTGTGTTACTTCGGTGAATTTGTTATTATCATTCCGGTATAAATGATCCCCGCCGCCTTTGAAGAATTCAGCTACCGGCCAAAGACTGTCAGGAAGATCACGTTTGTTATCATAACCGAGATTATTGATCGGCATTGGACTGTTGTTGATCATGAAACAATCCAGATCCCCATCCAGGTCATAATCAAAGAAGGACACTTGTGTGGTATAGGCCTTTATATCCAGACCATACTTAGCGGCGTCTTCAGTAAATGTCAGGTCGTGATTATTGATATAAAGCTTATTCCGGCGGTTGCCGTTTTCCATATGACCGGCATTGCAGATATAGATATCCAGCCAGTGGTCGTTGTTTACGTCGACGAATAGTATCCCGGTACTCCACATGCTGTCCTGTTTCATTCCGCTTTTTAAGGTAATATCTTCAAACTTTAACCCGCCCTTATTCAGGTAGAGTTTATTCTCGCCCATATTGCTGGTGAGGAGTACATCTGCCAAGCCGTCGTTATTGATGTCCCCGATGCCGGTACCGCCACCGTTATAGTAATTCCGGTAATAGAAGCTGTTTTCCAGGGAGTCGTCAATCACGATATTATTAAACTGAATGCCGGTATCCTCCAGTTTGGTAAACAGGGGGTCGGCTTGCTTTTTTTTCCCGCAGGAGAAAAACAACAGAGAAAGGCTGCAAAAAAGGACGGTATGGCAAAGCAGGCGATCAGTCATTGGTGAAAAAGTGAATTTCAAATGTACCATATTTTAACCGCTGAACAGGGCAGAAGTTGTGGGATGGGACAGTTTATAAAATAAAAAAAAGCCATTAGAAAATGGCTTTTGTAATTGCTAAAATTGCTAACTGCTTAGCTCTGAAAAAGATTAGTACCCGGGGTTCTGAGTCAGGTTCGGGTTAACCGCCAGGAACCTGTTAGGAATCGGGAACAGAATGTATTTGTCGTCACTGGTGTAGTTCTTTTCCTGGAACGGAGCGAGGAATTTGCCGAAGCGGATCATATCCTGTCTTCTCCAGCTTTCCAGGTAAAGTTCGCGGGCTCTTTCATCCAGCAGTTGATCCAGTGATACAGATGCCAGTGCTGTAGCACCACGGGATGAGTGCGTACGAACGGAGTTTACCAGGGCTACGGCAGTACTGCCATAAGCGCCGGCTACAGTACCAGTTCCACCTCTCAGAATGGCTTCTGCTTTCATCAGGAGCACGTCAGCGAGACGGAAGTATACGTAGTCGTTATCAATAGATCCGGCACCAGTGTTTACATAGTCGATGGGATATTTGAATGCACGGATACCCGTAACCTCAAGATTTGAACCTACTTCAATGCTTTTAACAGCTGAAGTGAAGGACAGCGGAGCGCCGGTTCTGTCTTGTAAGGCTGCATCGGTGGTCAGGTCATATTGCTGTCCCTGGAACAAACCAACGGTCTGGCGGTTTCCGGGGTTGGGAGGACCACCCGCAGTCGGGTAGTTTACGCCTCTTCTTTTATCAGCAGCTTCGAATTTACCGTAGAAGTCAGATAAAGTGGTAAATCCATTCCATCCACCGGGATTCTGGTTGTAGTGCATGGTAGAGCGCCAGCGTGACTGGAGGTTACCGGCCTGTACACCACCTTTATTTTCCTGGGTGAAGATGTTTTCACTTCCAATAGAACCATTGGTTGGTGCAAAGTTGTCGAAGTAATTAGCCGGAATGGTATAAAGACCTGAGTTAATGATCTGGTCGGCCAGGCTGATTACCTGGTTCATATCTGCCGGAGCAAATGTTGGGTTCAGACGGGCAGCATTGCTGGCCCATACCCCTTTATTCAGGTAACATTTCATCAGCAGTACGCGGGCTGCATTCTTATTGGCAGTATAAGCCGGACCGTTGGGAAGATCAGGGATGATCGCGGTCAGTTCTGCAATAATATAATCCAGGGCTTCAGCACCTACCCGTACTTTGGAAGCAGTCAGTACGCTTTCGCCGGGCTCACGGTAGTTTACCTGTCCCCAGCCATCCAGCAGCATAAAATCTGCCAGTGCGCGAAGCATACGGGCTTCCGCTTTTTGCTGTGTACTCGGACTGTAACGCAGCAGGTCGGTGGCACCGAAGTCAATACCGTTCAGGTTTTTGAAGGCATCCACAATTCGCTGGTTTTCTCCATCATATTTCTGGGCATGCAGTACGCGCCATACACCGTTATCATCCCAGTCTGGTCCGCGGGTGGGACCGATCAGTTCGTCGGTAGTCATTTCCCAGAGGGCATAGATACCGGCCTGATCCTGGAAGAGGCCTTGCATGGAGTTATACAGACCAGAAAGCAGGGCAGCTGTGTTGGTGTTACCACCTGAACTTACCTGGCCGGAAGTAAGTTCTCCGTCAAATTTTTGCTCCAGTTTGGTACAGCCAAGCAGTACCGTGGAAGAAAAAACAAGTAATAAAATGAGTTTACGTATCATATGTAAATTTTTAAAGATTCCTTTATAAAGAGAAGTTTACACCAATTGTGAATGTACGTGGAGTCGGGTAAGGTTGATATTCGATACCTACTGAAGGAACGAAATTGGTTCCTTTATCCACGTTAACCTCTGGGTCAAAACCGGAGAAATTAGTGATCACAAACAAGTTCTGGCCGGTGATGAACATGCTCGCATTCTTGATCGATTTACCCAGGTTACCCAGTGAATAGCTCAGGGTTGCATTGCTCATTTTCAGGTAACTGCCATTCTCGATAAAACGGGAAGAGGCGGTTACAGGATTCGCAAAGGATTCCTTTACCGGATCTTTGAATACAGATACGGCGATATTACGGCCACCATTGATACTACCTACGTTGATTACGTTGTTCAGTGTGTTGTTGTAGATATCCTGTCCCATAGCACCGTTCATATTAACGGCCAGGTTCAGTTTCTTATAACGTACACTGGTAGAAATACCGAGCAGTGTAGTGGGATTGGGGTTACCTACATTGTAGAACACATTACCCTCATCGGTATAAATAGCCAGTCCGGTTGCCTTATCCATTCCCTCAAATTGACGGGTCCAGAAGGCGTTGATCGGAAGACCGTTCTGGAGGGTCTGTACCAGTGTACCAGTGATACCTTGTCCGTTCAGGGTACCTGTATAGATTGGCGCACTCAGGTCTTTCATCTGATTTTTGATAAAGGAGGCATTTACTCCGAAATCCCATCCGAAATCTTTCTGGTTAACCACGGCCAGGTTAGCAGATACTTCAAGTCCTTTGTTCTCTACATAACCATCCAGGTTACTCCATTTGATCGTACTGGAGATCGGTCCGTTAGGATCGGCCGTTACAGGGAAAAGGAGGTCAGTGGTTTTCTTGTTGAAATAGTCAACAGTCAGTGACAGTTTATTACTGAATGCAGTTACATCAATACCAAAATTGTACTGACGGTCAGATTGCCATTTCAGATCGGGGTTGTCGTAATTGATCTGACCAGACAGGTTACCATTGCTACCGAATCCGATACGGGCTACGGAAGAGCCAGAGGGGAAGTCCTGCTGACCGGTTTTACCCCAGCCTGCACGGATCTTCATATTGTTGATCTGTGATACTTTGAAGAAATCTTCCTTGCTGATATTCCAGGCTGCACCAAAAGAAGGGAAGTAACCGTAGCGGTTGTTCTTACCAAATTTGCTGGAACCGTCGGAACGGAAGGTTGCAGTTAACAGGTATTTGTCATTGTAGTTAAATACCGCACGTGCAAAATAAGACTGCAGTTCAAACTGAGGATCCACATAAGAAGATACATTGCGGGTGGAGATACTTCCGTATTGGATATAGTTGGTATAGTCCAGACCAAACTGGCCAAAACCGCCGGTAGGACCCTGCGCACTCAAAGAAGATCCTTTGTTACTGAATTTCATATACTCATAACCTACCACTGCGTTCAGGTTCAGGTTAGCGGAGATTTTTTTATCCATTGACAACGTGTGTGTCAGCTGCTTAGTTACCAGCTCTGACTGACCGATACCGGCAAAACCCACACCTGAGTACGTACTGGTACCATTCATGTTAATGTTCTGGTCACGGCTCGTTCTGCGTACACCGGAAGCGTAGTTAACGCTATAGGTCATTTTGTATTCCAGCCAGCTGTTAAACTTATAATAGGGAGATACACTCGCCAGTACAGTGGTAACCGTTGCTTTATCATTCATGGCATTGGATACACCCAGTGGGTTGAAGATGGAGTTACCACCCACGTTCACCACAGAGTCTCCTATTTTCAAGGGCTGTGTGGGGTTCCAGGAAAGGGCCATACCAATTAAACTGTTACTGGCACCCGCGTCATTGGAAATCGGCGCGATTTGCTCCGTGTATTGGCTGGGTAGGATATTTACATCCAGTCCGAGCTTCTTGCTTTCGAGGAATTTGAAGTTGGCATTCAGGTTAGCGGTATACTTTTTAATACCTGATTTGCGAACGATACCTTCCTGGTCGAGAGCACCCAGGGACAGGCGGTATTTGGCAGATTCGTTACCACCGCTTACTGCTACATTATAATTCTGTACCGTAGCATTGCGCAGAATCGCATCCAATGCATTCACATTTCCACCTTTATCGTTGGAGCTGTTAACACCATAATAGGTCAGTGCCTGGCGGAACTCAGCCGCACTCAGCACTTCGATACGCTTCATAATAGAAGCTTGTCCGATTGACATACTTACTTCCACTTTGGGTTCGCCTGATTTACCACGCTTGGTGGTGATCAGTACAACTCCATAAGCACCACGTGATCCATAGATCGCGGTGGCAGAAGCATCTTTTAAGATATCGATGGAAACGATATCAGAAGGGTTGATAAAGTTCAGCGGGTTACTGGCGGGGTTACTACCTCCAAAACCAACATCACCTACACCCGGACGGGCAGAACGGCCATCCAGGGGTACTCCGTCAACTACAAACAGTGGCTGACCACTACCGGTTACAGTAGAGTTACCACGGATCTTGATCGTAGCGGCACCACCGGGTTGTCCACTGTTGTTTAAAACCTGAACACCGG
>CAZLRY010000051.1:0-5431 GCA_964561675.1 uncultured Chitinophaga sp. | reverse complement strand
TTGATCGTAGCGGCACCACCGGGTTGTCCACTGTTGTTTAAAACCTGAACACCGGATACTTTACCCTGGAACAACTGGTCGGGTGAAGTAAAGACTCCTTTATTAAAGTCTTTCTCTTTAACGGAACCTACGGAACCAGTAAGATCTTTCTTCTTAGCCGTACCATATCCGGTTACTACCACTTCATTGAGGCTTGAACCAAAGGTGGCCACAAAGGAAACTTCTACTGAAGATCTTCCCGAAATGGCAACCTCCTGGGATTCATAACCCACAGAAGTGATAATAAGAGAGGTCACATTGGATCCGACAGAGAGGGAAAAGGTTCCATCAGGTTTTGTAGATGTTCCTGTTCTGGAGCCCTTGGGTTGAACGGATGCCCCGGCAACAGGGGATCCATCTTTTGAATCAGTCACTTTACCTGTAACGGTTCTGTCCTGGGCAGATACAACCTGCACGGAGACCGCAAATACAAGGCAAAGGATAGCAGAAAGCAGCGTTTTTGCAGACATAAGCAATCGATTTTTTTAAAAATTATAATCGGTGTAATAATCCAAATTTCATATGGCCTGATCCGTCGGCAACACGGGAACTATAAGGGGGGGACCGGCTTTTGTTTCAACCAAATGAGCTGAGAATTCTATCCTTCTTTGATTCAGGCAATTTTTCACCTTGCATTGCTGCGTTAAAAAAAAGAATGTTAAAATTCTCATTCCGGGATAAATTTATAGTTATTTAGATGTATCAAGAACACACTCAACGTGTTTTGGGTCGCAAAAAAAGTCCGAAAACATTTCCGCAAATGTTTGCGGTGGAAAAATTACTTTTATATTTCATACGATTGCCTGCTTATGGGAAGTCCCGCCACACTCAAAAAAATTTCAACCCAATTGAACATCAGTATTTCTACGGTGTCAAGAGCGTTGAAGAATCATCCCGATATTTCCGAAAACACTAAACGGAAAGTAAAGGAACTCGCTTTGCTCATGGAATATGAGCCCAATTCGTATGCCGTGAACCTGCGTACCAATAAAAGCCGGGTATTCGGGTTGATCGTTCCTGTTATTTCCAACTTGTTTTATGATTCCTTTATTGCAGCCGTGGAAGAGGAAGCCCGCCGTTGCGGTTACTCACTCATCATCCTGCAATCCGGTGATGATCCCCTGCAGGAATCGGAAAACCTGAAGCTTTGTAAGCTGAACCGGGTGGATGGTGTGTTTGTCTCGCTGGTGGCCGACAGCAACTCCGCCCCTTTATACAATAAATTAAAAGAGTCAGGTACCCCGGTGGTATTCTTTGATAAAGTACCCGATGATGCCGGCTTTGACACTATCTGTATGGCGGATGAAGAAGCCGCTACCATGGCCGCAAATACTATTCTGAAGTATAAAAAGAAAAAAGTACTAGCGCTGTTGGGCAATGCAGATCTCTCGATCACCAGGAAAAGAAAGGACGCCTTTCTGAAAGTCTTCGATAAGGAAAAATCAGCACCCTCCCTGGATATTCGTCATTGCCTGAACAGTGCGGAAGCCCGCAAAATCACAACGGAAGAACTAGGTAAGAAAAACAGGCCGGATCATATTTTTTGTATGAGCGATGAATTGCTGATCGGAGCCATGAAGAGTATTTATCAGACCGACCTGCATATTCCCGATGATTTGTCCGTACTGGCCATCAGTAATGGCTTTATCCCTGGTCTTTATAAACCGGAAATCACCTATATCGAAACCAGCGGATTTGAATTGGGCAAATTATCGGTGAAGCGTATGCTGGAAATCATGGAAGGACCCAGCCCTTCACGTTCAATTATTCTTCCATCGCGGCTGGTAACCGGCGGCTCGCTTTAAGTCAGGCCAGTTGTAAAGGCATAGTTGCTTTAATGGCTTTGTTGCGATACTGCTTTTTCAGCATATACAGTTTACCCGGACGGTGTGGTACATCATTTTCCATTTCATCAATATCCACCAACCAGTCTTTAATGGAGATCTTTTTCCGGAAGTTCCTGCGGTCCAGTTCCACTCCCAGTATAGCTTCATAAAGTTCCTGTAATTCACGCAGGGAAAATTTTTCCGGCAACAGGTTAAAGATAACCGGATGCTCCATCACCTGTTCGCGTAAACGGCCGAGACAGGTGTCCAGGATCAGTTTATGGTCGAAGGCCAGTTGATTTATTTCATCCACTTTGTGCCAGTGCAGTTCATTCAGGTCCAGCTGCAGCTTATGATTGCTGACATCTATCAGTGAATAATAAGCCACGGTGATAACACGACCTGACGGGTGCCGGTAGATATTACCAAAGGTCTTTACCTGTTCCAGGAATACATCATCCAGTCCGGTTCTTTCTTTTAACACCCGATAGGAAGCCGCTTCCAGGTCCTCGTCGGGTTTTATAAAATCACCCAGGAGGGAATAGAGTCCGGAAAATTCCTGCATATCCGATTTGATCAACAGGACTTTCAGCTCTTTCTCTTCATAACCGAGTATCACACAGTCAATCGATATACCAATATTGAAATAATCAAGGTGACTGATCTTCTCCGTTTCCGCGGTCTTCAGTTGTTGTAAAGCTTTCTCCGTCATCGCTGCAGCATTTGGTCTGTTATTGAATCGCCAGTTTTAACTGGATGGTTTTTGTTCCGGTCCGGATGGACACAATATAAATTCCGGCCGGCAACATACTTATTTTTTCTCCAATAGCTATCCGGTGCTTTCCTTTTGCCAGGGATTGTGATAAAAGAGTACCGATTTTACGGCCGCTGATATCCGCTATTTCTGCCCTTACCAGGCCGGTCTGGGGCATTTCAATTTCCAGTTGTGATGCAGCCACTCCCGGATTGGGATAGAGATGAGCTGCAAACCGATTACCTGCCGGTGTTACACTGGTATCGGCGGTAACCACTGCATTGGTCAGGTTGCGGTTTACAAATACATGCAATTCGCCGGGTTGCAGGGTAAAACTCTGTGCAGCTCCGGTGGAAGTAAACGTATTGCCCCCCAGGTAATCATACCAGGTGCCGGCATTGGGAAAGGTAAACGAACCTGTTTGTGCATTCACATCAAAATTACCGATCACACATAACATAGAAGTATCTGTGGCACTGCGCAGGGTGAGTGTCTTAAATGCACCCGCCAGACTGCGGTTGATGGTAATATTGTTGGCCGTAAACACATCTTTGTACCAGGGATGTGCCCGGAGTTTGTTCATACTGCTAAATATATCATAGAGCCTTTTCCGTCCGGTTACGGTTAAATAATCCCAGCGGATGGGTTTATTACTCAACCGGCAATTCGTATTGATCGTCCCGTCTGTACAACGATTGATGGAAAAATCATAGCCCTGTTCGCCAAACTGCCATACCATTTTCGGACCCGGAGCTGCCAGGAAGAATCCGGCACAAAGTTCAATCCGGCGCAGGGCCGTGGCCAGGTCACGTACATTATGAGCGCTGTTGCTGTTATTCCCGAAATTCAGGTTTTTGTACATCAGCCGTTCTTCATCATGGCTTTCCATATAACTTACCAGGTGGGGCTTACTCCAGCCGCGGGCATTATAGAGATAGCGTTCAAAGTTGGACGTATTGACCCAACCCATTGATGCTTCGTTGAAATTATAGGTATCATTCCCCCATAACATCATGCCGTAATCCGATAGTTCAATTTCTTCATTATCCGCGGCAAAATGTTCCAGGATCACATAACTGCCCGCTGCTTTTAACTGGCAGGTATCATAATAGCGCTTCCAGATCGCCACCCGGTCCGCATGATATTGCGAAATGCAGGATTCATTCGTGGTACTGCCACCGCACTGGGCATTCTGGGTAAACCCTTTGGAGAGATCGAAGCGGAAGCCATCCACTTTATATTCCTGCAGCCAGTGTTCCACCACGCGACTGGTAAAGTAGCGGGTGGCCAGGCTTTCGTGATTGAAATCATTGAACACATTGTATGGGTGCGTAGCGGATACATTCAGCCAGGGATTATTCGCCGCCGGCTGATTCGTACTGCTGTTCCAATACAATTTGGCCAGCGGATTATCACCGGTGGTATGATTGAGGGCGATATCCATGATCACGGCAATGCCGCGGCGGTGACAACTGTCAATAAATTCTTTCAGCCGGTTTTTTGGTCCATAATATTTATCGGGGGCCAGGAAATAGGAAGGATTGTAGCCCCAGCTTTCATTCCCATCAAATTCATTGATCGGCATCAGCTGGATGGCATTCACCCCCATGGTCTGAAAATAATTCAGGGTATCGCGAAGTGTTTTCCAGTCATGGGCTTCAATGAAATCACGGAGCAGCATTTCATAGATCACGAGGTTGCGTTTATCCGGACGGGCGAAATTATTCACGGTCCATGCGTAAGCCGGTGCATTGGTTTGCAGTACGCTTACAATACCCGTTGTTAAACCAGAGGGATAGGCTTTCAGTGAAGGATAAACGGTGGGTGTAATGAAGTTATCATTATTCGGATCCAGTATTTTTTCAGCATAGGGATCCCCTACTTTCAGGCTGCCATCCACCAGGTATTGAAACGCATATTCGGTACCCGCTGTAAGTCCGCTGACCCGCAGCCACCAGTAATTGCCATCGGGCGTTTTGTTCATCACATAATTACTTTGCTCGGCCCAGTTACTTCCAGGGAACTCTCCGATCACTGATACCCGCGTTTTATTGGGTGCATATAAAACCAATACCACAGAAGTATTGCCTGTTTCATAATTGATACCATCCCGCACACCGGCTGGTAAAGGCGCAATATTGACCGGGGTGGAAACAAAGAAAGAGAAGGATTCTGATTTGGTAGTAGCTCCGTCAATCGCATCTACACGTATGGTCTGGTTACCACCGGTAGTCAATACCGGGTTTGTGGAAATAGTAGTTACCCCGGAAGCGGTTTGTATTTCCGTTCCATTCAGGAACAATTTCATGGTGGAGGAAATATTCGCAATAGCGGTCAGCTGTATATTATCACCCAGTTGCTTGGTGATCGGTTCGGGTATCCGGGTACTGGTGGGCTGAAAGAAAGGCACGGTAAAGCGGGTAGCCAGGGTATTATCATATACCGGAATAAACATATCACTCGCGTCGGCATTCCGCTGGACCACAGTTCCGGCACCGTTGCGGAACAGAATGGCAATTTTCTGAATCGTTTCACCGGAAGGCACACCCGCAGGTGAATTAAAAAAAGTCCGGGGATTATTAATGGTATAGGTCCATTTGTTATTACCTATATAGGTGGCCTGTGCGGTAGCAGGTGTGGTGGCCCAGGTAAACTTGGCGTATTTCCAGTCGGAGGAACTGGTGCTGGCACTGGTGATCAGACCAATGTGGACATAGACGTCCGAAGTAGTGCTGTAATTCAGCAAACCCTGGTTACCCTTACTGGCATCCATGGTAATAACGATATTATCATTATCCTTGGCAAAATCGGG
>CAZLRY010000050.1:11608-14692 GCA_964561675.1 uncultured Chitinophaga sp. | reverse complement strand
GTTCCGCGTTGTGGTGGAAGGGATGACGACGTCGGGGAAGCTGATATCGTTGGAGCAGGTGATCGGGAGGGAGTGAGTGGTGAGTGGTGAGTGGTGAGTGGCTCAGGTAGTGATCTTGCTTTTAGAAGTGATTTGAGCGCTGAATGAGTAATGAGTAATCAGAAATGAGTAGCCCGGGAAATGGCTGAATAATATGAAGCACTCAAATGTTTGAACTTACTAATACAAAAGTCATTATAAAGGCATAAAGTAATGAGCCCTCCGGATTTCGGAGGGCTCATTACTTTAATACAGTTCGGTCAGCTACTCATTACTCATCATTCATTACTCATCATTCATTACTCATTTTTCTGTCAGCCTGTTTCTTCCAATAAATCATTTTCCCTCCTCACGCCCTACTCACCACTCACTACTCACCACTCACTCTTTTGGGAATCCCGCCGCCGCCTTCACCTCATTCAGCTGCATCGTATGCCGCTGGCTGTGTGCGCCGATCAGCAGATAAAGCTGGTAACAATCCATCCAGTTGGTTCCCAATTGTACTACGCGGTTGCGCATATCTTCTGTGGAGGTGCGCATATACCGGATATGGGCTGTGCGGGAGTCTTTGAAATCAGCCAGTGCATCTTCCAGATTCTTAAAGCTGGTGTTTTTGGGTTGTATGGGTTCTGGTGCCTGATTCTTTTTTGAACGGTCTTTTACCATCATCACCAGCTCTTCATCCTTTACCTTGATCTCGGTTCTTTTCTCCGGGTTGGGGGCCGCTTTCATGGCATTTTCAAACATGCCCCAGAGCATTTTTTCTGATGCGGCAATATGATATACACACTCCTTCACCGACCAACGGTCAGGAGCGGCTTTAAAATCCAGTTGGGCTTCCGAAAGTCCTTTCGTGGCTTTCACCACATCCTTGTGCGATTCCTTCATCAGGTTGATCGCGTATTTACGGTCGGGTTTTGAAATGGAGTTATTGACGATAGTGCCGGCAGATCCGGTAATCACCAGCAGGAGGAGCAGTAGTCGGCCGGTAGTTCTTCTGAGCATGGCAAGTTATTTACAATTAAAAAAAGCGATGCATTAAAAATTCAGAGGGCAGAAGCGATGTAAAAGGTACTAAAGTTTTTGAATTTTCCGCTCCGGCTTTTTGGATGGTTCATTTTTGGTGCTTTGTGGTAACTTTCCGGTATGAAAATAGCCACTGTCATTTCCTTCCTGGAAGCCTGGGCACCTCCCTCGCTCCAGGAGTCGTATGATAACGCCGGACTGATCACCGGCAGTCCGGATTGGGATTGTACCGGGATCATCTGCAGTCTGGATGCCACCGAAGCTGTGATCCGGGAAGCCAAAGCCAAAGGCTGTAACCTGGTGGTGGCCCATCATCCCATCATTTTCGGGGGATTGAAAAAGATCAATGGGAAAAATTATGTGGAGCAGACCATCATCTGTGCCATCAAGCAGGATATTGCCATTTATGCCATTCATACCAACCTGGACAATGTACATTCCGGTGTTAATGGCCGGATGGCCGACCAGCTCGGATTACTGAATCAACGCATCCTGTCAGAAAAAGACCAGACCCTCAAAAAACTGTTCACTTTTGTTCCGGTTGACCATGCGGAGAAAGTCAGAACCGCCCTGTTTGAAGCTGGCGGTGGCCAGATCGGTAACTACAGTGAATGTAGTTTCAATACAGAAGGAACCGGCACTTTCAGGGCCGGCGAAGGTGCTAATCCCTTTGTAGGACAGTTAAATGAGCGTCACATCGAGCCGGAAGTCAGACTCGAACTCGTGTTTCCGTCCCATTTGCAGGGGGGCATGATCCGGGCACTCCGCTCCGCCCACCCTTATGAGGAAGTGGCTTTTGATGTGGTGGCCCTGGCTAATCCGCATCCTGCGATCGGGTCCGGGTTGATCGGCGAATTGCCAGAACCGTTATCCGGGCCGGATTTCCTGAGAAAAGTCAAATCTGTTTTTGGTACCCCGGTGATCAGGCATACCCCCTTTACCGGTCAGGCCATAAAAAGGGTGGCGGTCTGCGGCGGGGCTGGTAGTTTCTTGATATCCAAAGCATTAGCAAAAGGGGCGGATGCTTATCTGACGGCCGATATGAAATATCACGAATTCTTTGATGCGAATGACCGGCTCCTGGTGGCAGACCTGGGGCATTATGAAAGCGAGCAATTCACGATCGGGCTGCTGGAAGAGGTTTTAGCCAAAAAATTCCCTACCTTTGCCGTCCTTAAAACTGAGGTGGAAACCAACCCTGTACGCTATTTTAGTTGAAGCAAAAACCGGGTCGATCCACCCTCAAACGTCAAACTTTCAAACACTAAACCTGAAAATGGCACACGTTAAAGAATTTTCCGTAGAAGAAAAACTGACCGCCCTGATTACACTCCAGAAGATCGAGAGTAAAATGGATGAGATCAAGATCCTGAAAGGGGAGTTGCCGATGGAAGTAGCTGACCTGGAAGATGAGATCACTGGTCTGCATGCCCGTCAAACCCGTATCGAGGAAGAAATCAATGGTGTGTCTGAATTCATTGAGCAGCGTCGTGAAGCCATCAAGGAATCCGAAGCCCTGGTTACCAAATACGAAAAGCAGAGTGAGAATGTAAAGAACAATCGGGAGTTCGAAGCGATCAACAAAGAAATTGAAATGCAGCAGCTGGAAGTGAAGCTGGCTGAAAAACATATCAAGGACGCCAACGAAGAAATTTCTGAGAAAGCCGTCCTGCTCGAAAAAGCCAAGAAGAATATTGCCGCTAAAGAAGGCGTTCTGGCGACTAAAAAAGGCGAACTGGAAAAGATCATCGCTGCTAATGAGAAGGAAGAAAAACATTTCGGGAAGATGGCCGCTGAAGCCAAACAACATGTGGAACCCCGTCTCCTCGCCAGCTACGAGAAAATCCGTCACAGTTACCGCAACGGTCTTGCCGTAGTTCCCGTAGAAAGGGATGCCTGTGGTGGTTGCTTCAACGCGATCCCCCCGCAAAAGCAAAGCGAAATCCGCCAGCACAAGAAGATCATGATCTGCGAAAACTGCGGTCGTATCCTGGTGGATGAAGAGCTGAGCAATAATGT
>CAZLRY010000050.1:7873-11508 GCA_964561675.1 uncultured Chitinophaga sp. | reverse complement strand
CAGATGTCGGATGTCAGGAAACAACCCCTTCTAAGTGAGATGTATTTCATCCGTGGGTATCTGTGTAATCCGTGGCCCTGTATTTTCGTGTTCTTTTGTGTCTTTTCGCGGCCAACCCATTATTGCCGAAGGCAATACTTATCCGTGGGTATCTGTGCAATCCGTGGCCTGCCTTTCTGTATTCTTTCGTGCCCTTTTGTGTATTTCGTGGCCACCCCGCTGCCGCAGGCAGCATTTGCGTAGCAAATCCTTTTCCACCGTGGCCCAACTTGTGGCGAAAAAACTTAATTTGCCCCTTCAATGCTCCAACGGCTCTCCATATCGAACTACGCCATCATCGACGAACTGGAAATTGATTTCTCCGGCAAACTCAACGTGATCACCGGTGAAACCGGTGCCGGTAAATCCATTATCATGGGCGCCCTCGGATTGATTCTTGGCGAACGGGCCGATACCGCCGCTTTAGTGAAGAAAGAAAAGAAATGTGTGGTGGAAGGCTTCTTTCAGGCCGGACAGAAAAAAGCCGTGGCCGCTTTTCTCAAAGCCAATGAACTGGACAATGAAGACCAGCTGGTCCTTCGTCGTGAAATCAGCACCAATGGTAAATCACGCGCTTTTATCAATGATACCCCGGTCAATCTTTCCCAACTTCAACAATTAAGCGCCTTACTCGTGGACCTGCACCAGCAGTTCGATACGCTTGAACTGGGCGAATCCGGCTTTCAACGGGAAGTGATTGATGCGCTGGCCGGACAAGCCGCTTTGCTGGACGAGTATCAGCAGGCTTTCAGGAAATGGCAGGTCGTAAAGAAAGAAGCGGAAGAATTAAAATTACAGAAACAGTTATTCGATAAGGAAGCCGATTATAACCGTTTCCAGTTTACCGAACTGGAAGAAGCCGGCTTTAAAGAAAACGAACTGGAGGATACGGATGCCGAACTGAAACTCCTGAATAATGCAGAAGGGATCAAAGCGGCTTTGAATAAAACATTCTTTGAGTTGCGGGAGAGTGAAAGTCCCATGGTACAGCAACTAAAGATCATGATCAATCAACTGAATCCTTATACCGGGTATCATCCTGATCTGCCCACCCTGTTACAACGTCTGCAATCAGCGCAGATCGAATTACAGGATATTGCCGGGGAAGTGGATCGCATCAGTGATCACGTGAATTATGATCCTGAAAAAGTGGAGCGCTTGAATGAACGGCTTTCCCTTGGGTATAAACTCCAGAAAAAACATGGAGTGAATACCACCGCTGAACTTTTATCCATACAGGCCGGGCTGCAGGATAAACTTCAGGCGGTGTTGAATATTGACCAGTCGATAGCGCAGAAGGAAAAAGAAAAGCAGCAATTGTATGATAGTGCATCCATGCTGGCTCAAAAGATATCGGCCAATCGTAAAAAGCAGGTGAAGCCTTTTGAAGACAAGGTCAATAAACTCTTGCACCAGGTAGGCATGCCCAATGCCCGGATAAAAACAATGATCAATCCGGTAGAGCTGATGGAAACCGGGGCTGATAATGTGGAGTTTTTATTTGATGCCAATGTTCCCGCCGGTGATCAGGCCAAAGGTCAGTATCAACCCCTTCGCAAAGTGGCCAGTGGAGGAGAACTGAGCCGGCTGATGCTATGCATAAAATCACTCGTGGCACAATCCGTGGATCTGCCTACGATGATCTTTGATGAAATTGATACGGGTATTTCCGGTGAAGCGGCCAGGCAGGTGGGCATCATTATGAAAGAACTTGCCGCCAAACGACAGGTTATCTGCATCACACATCAGCCACAAATTGCCGGAAAGGCCGATGCGCATTTCTTCGTGTTTAAGGAAATTGTGAAAGACCAGGTGAAAACCAATATCCGCCTGCTCAGTACCGAAGAGCGGATTACCAGTATAGCACGGATGCTCAGTGGCGAAAAACCTACAGCAGCCGCTATGGAGAATGCACGTGAAATGCTGATGAATTAAGTACAATACTGTCTTTTTTAGCCTGTTGTTTTTTCTCGAAATAACCCGTCGGTTCTCCTGCCTTCTACGCAGTATCATTCCTTTTTTTGAAAAACATTCCCGCCGTAAATGCAGGTCAGTAACATGATGCATGATTATTGTACAGGTAGTACTGATCTTTAAGCACTAAAATCCGTATGTATGAAAGCACATCAACCCTTCCTTCTTGGCCTTTTTTTATTTATTCAGCTAATCAGTAATGCTCAGATTTCCTGGTATCAGTCGCAGGACGGACAACTCCAGCCGAGTGGTACTTATGCCGCCGGAATTTTATCCCTGACCCGACAATCTTTTGTGGCCGCTTATATGTGGCGGCTCGACAATGAAAATTATACCTGGAAAATTTCCAAATCACATACGAATGGGACCGAGCAACGTACTTTTTTTATAACGGCACCTTATGGTATTGTGGAAATGAAAACCGGTTACCGGAACAGTCTTTATCTGCTTGTACGCAGTTTTCCTTTCGCCCAGGATCCACAGTACACTTTTTATAAACTGGACAGTAATCTGGTGGTAAAGGCACAACGAACAATTAGTTTAGCGGGGAGCTTTACCATTTTTAACCTGAATGTTTTTGAATTGGATGAGGCCGGAAATCTTTACCTCGCCGGAGACGGACAATATCCGGATGGACCCGGATTCAGCCCGGCTTCTTTTATTATGAAAACAGATAAGAACCTGGTGACCCGCTGGACCCGCATGGATTCGGTACAGACTTCCTATTCCCGCTTGCATATTGAACGGAATGGAACGATCAGACTGATCGAGGATTTTTATACGTTCTTCCCGGATATTAAAGTGCAAAAGATCAGTGCGGCCGGTCAATTGATTCAAACAAGGGTATACCAGACAGATCCTGGTCGTCAGAGTCTGACCACCATATTGGACCGGGATGACAACCTGCTGATTACAGGTACAATGGATAGAGCAGCAGGTCAGTCTTTATACCTGCATAAAATAGCCAGGCATAGCGGGCAGGTTGTATACCGTAAGACATTTTTCAATGCGCTGGCAGCAAACCTGGATGATGTGAAACTGGATGAAGACGGGCAATTGTATGCCTTGATGACGCAATACTATAATAACGGAAGACAGAGCAGGCTGGCCCGGATACAACCCCGGCAAGGATCACTCTCCTGGAGCCGGACTTTTCCGTTTGCACAGGACAGTTGTATGCTCCGCACTATCGTACTATCGGACGAGGACCGTGTTTATGTCATAGGGGACCGGAAAAGCGGGCCGTATTATACAAAAGGATTTGCAGTACAGGTTAAAAGAAACGGGCAAAGAGGAGATACTTATATAGCACCGGATAGTGTCGTGAATGGAATATCACATACATTGTTTCAGGGCATCACCGATCAGCAGCACCGGCTCATTGTTATTGGTAATACCAATGACCTTGATACGTTATCTGGTAGCAGTACCTATTACCGGGCATTTGCTGCCGGTTTGGGGCGACGCCACCGGGATAATGATTGCGGGGATGATCATCATTCCAACAACCTGACCGTTTCGGTGATGTCTAAAACTGTTATCGCAGAAACAGCAGTTATAAATTTTTCAGTCTATCCCAATCCGGCCACAGACCGCATCACGGTACAAAATCCGGATCCGGT
>CAZLRY010000050.1:4810-7773 GCA_964561675.1 uncultured Chitinophaga sp. | reverse complement strand
GGTGTTCGTTGTTCGCTGTTAGGTGTTAGGGAACAGCCCCTGCTGAGAATAGTTGCGGGATGACAGATGACGGATGTCAGGAAACAACCCATCCGGTATGGGTGTTCGTTGTTCGCTGTTAGGTGTTAGGGAACAGCCCCTGCTGAGAAAAGTTGTCAGATGTCAGATGTCGGATGTCAGGAAACAGCCCCTCCTGAGTAAGTTACAGGTGATCCGTGGAGATCTGTGTGCTCCGTGGCCCTGTATTTTTCGTGCCTTTTTGTGTTCATTCGTGGCTAACCATTTTGCCGTAGGCAAATCGTGGCCAACCCCTTTTGCCGAAGGCAAAAAAAACCCTGTCCCGGCCCCCAAAGGGAGTCAAAACAGGGTATGATCCGGCTATCAGTCCAGTAATGGCCGGATGCAGTTTTTCTATATTACAACCGTCTCAGCAGCAATATTTTTTAAGCACATAGCTCAACTTTGAAAGCCAGGCTGAAATAACTGAAAAAGTCGCCTTTGTCGCTGGTACTGTGACCATTCCAGGCATGCCCGAAAGTAAACGGATGGCGGTTACCGGTGGCGGCTTCGCCGATTCCGATAATCCCGTCATTTGTTTGCAGACGGAAACCATAAGTGGCATCTTTTTTCAGTTCAATAGGGTCCAGTTCAAAACGGATCCAATGGGTGTCATCGTTCCGGTCTACCTGGCGGATACTATTGCCAATGGCATTACCCCAGCTGCGGGAACTGCTGTCAAATTCATGTAAGGTCAGGGCTACTTCACCGGGTTGGGTGACTGCAGAAGCAAAAACCTGTATGTTATTGACTAATCCTTCAGAAGGGCAAATAAATGTCTGTCCGGCCAGATGGTCGTGGGTATGCGGTCTGAGATGACCGATCCAGAGGGTGGTGTTGTTCTGTGCCTGGCTGATGACCGGGCGGGAGTGGCTGCTGTGTTTTTTAGTTTCCATAATATAGGTGATTTTAAATGAAAGGAATGGGGGTACGGTTGCAGCGGTTTACGGTTAAATAAAGAGCTTCCGGGTATCTAACTCAGGTATTGCTCCGAATATTGTGTACCTGATCAGAATCAGATACAAAATTAACAAACACCTGTACTTAGATGGTAGGTGATTTTACCAGATTTTGTACGTAAATTGTCATAGGCAAGTAAAGTAAAAGGTGAATGTGGATAACCCCAAAATCCGGGTGAAAAACTGGTGCACAAAGAAAAATTTTGTGCAAAAAGGAATAGGGGTTTATTTCGCCATACTGACTGAAGGAACATCCCCTTAACAAAGAGATCATCATTTCTTAATACAAGTATGGAGCCTCCCCTTGGTCACCGGCCAGCTACGCCAAAAGGCAATCTGACAGGGTTTAAAAAACGGATCGTTAACGTATTATCACTTTAACTGGACAATGGAACTGACGAATATTAACAAGGACCGCAAGAATAAGCGGAAGTCAACCCTCGACCTCGGAACAATGGTATATGGAAAAGTACCTCCGCAGGCTAAGGATCTGGAAGAAGCCGTTTTAGGCGCAATCATGCTGGAAAAGGGAGCTTTTGATACCATTGTCGAAATCCTGAAGCCGGAGTGTTTCTATGTGGATGCACACCAACGGATTTTTGGTGCCATGCAGGGACTGGCTAATAAAAGTCAGCCGATTGATATCCTGACTGTAGCAGAGGAATTACGTTTCCGGGAAGAGTTGGATATGGTGGGTGGTGCTTATTATGTAACCAAACTGACGAATGCGGTTGTTTCGGCTGCGCATATTGAAGCTCACTCACGGATCATCCTGCAAAAATTTATTCAGCGTGAACTGATCCGCATCAGCGGCGAAATCATCGGGGATGCTTACGAGGATTCCACCGATGTATTTGACCTGCTGGATGTGGCCGAAAGCAAATTGTTCGAGATCACCAATAATAACCTGCGTAAGAACTTTGAATCGATTGACTCCGTTCTGGTAAATACCATCAAGCGGATCGAAGATCTTCGTCATAAAAATGAAGATGTAACAGGTGTACCCAGCGGTTTCCCTTCGCTGGATCGTGTAACGTATGGCTGGCAGGCAACCGACCTGATCATCCTCGCTGCCCGTCCTGCCGTGGGTAAAACAGCATTCGCCCTGAACCTGGCCCGTAATGCGGTCATGCATCCGGGTAAACAAACCGGTGTGGCCCTGTTCTCCCTTGAGATGAGTGCCGGTCAGCTGGTACAACGGATTCTCTCTGCCGAAAGTGAAATATGGCTTGAAAAAATCAGCCGGGGTAAAATGGAAGAGCATGAAATGAAGCAGCTTTATGCGAAAGGTGTTCAGCGCCTCGCACAGGCTCCTTTGTTTATTGATGATACACCCGCGCTGAACATTTTTGAACTGCGGGCCAAGTGCCGCCGGTTGAAAAACAAACATAATATCGGACTGATCATCATCGACTACCTCCAGCTGATGAGTGGTACCGGTGAAGGACGGAATACCAACCGGGAACAGGAGATCAGTAATATCTCCCGTAACCTGAAAGCCCTGGCTAAAGAATTAAGTGTACCCATCATCGCCTTGTCGCAGTTAAGCCGGGCAGTAGAAACCAGGGGAGCCGGTAAAGACGGAAATAAAATGCCGCAGTTGAGTGACCTCCGTGAATCCGGAGCGATCGAGCAGGATGCGGACATGGTCATGTTCCTGTATCGTCCCGAGTACTATGATATCACCACCAACGAACTGGGCGAGAATAACCGCGGTGAGACCCACGTACGGATCGCCAAACACCGGAATGGTTCACTCGAAACAATCAAACTACGGGCCCTGCTTCATATCCAGAAATTTACAGAAGATGACAATGGCGGTTTTGGCGGACAAGGCCTTACTGGTAACTGGAAACCCGTCAGCGATATCGACAGTGACGGTGGCGCCAAGGTATTTGTGCAGACCGGCAGTAAGATGAATGATCTGCCGGATGATGATGATACGCC
>CAZLRY010000050.1:0-4710 GCA_964561675.1 uncultured Chitinophaga sp. | reverse complement strand
CTGAAAGCAGTCAGACTCAGCGATTACCGGATGAAGCTAAAGAACAAGTATATCATTGCCGTGGCTTTAGCAGGGGGCGCACTCATTTTATTCGGATCACTCCGGCGGATCACGCATCATCCGAATGCGGATTTGTTGCTGAACGCCGGGTTTTACACGCTGATTGCTGCTATTATTTCTTTTACACTGAAGTTGTTGCTTAACAAAGAGAAAAACCATTTTCTGAATAAATAGTCTTCTTGGCCTCATGGCACTTCCTTTTTTTTATATTGGCACATTTGATAAGGCGCAAAAATCACTTGTATTAGACGAGGATACCAGCCGTCATGTCGTACAGGTGCTTAGGATGAAGCAGGGAGAACAACTGCACCTCACCGATGGCCTTGGACATTTACTCCTCGCTGAAATCACCGATGATCATAAGAAGCATTGTACCGTGGCTGTCCGTGAAGTAACATTTACGCCCGCTGCTGAACGAAAAGTCACCATTGCCATTTCCAATATTAAAAATGCCAGCCGCTTTGAATGGTTTTTAGAGAAAGCCAGTGAAGTGGGTATTACCGAAATTATTCCCCTGGTCTGTGAGCGTACGGAAAAAGAGCGCTTCCGGTATGACCGGATGAATGCGATCTGTATCAGTGCCATGCTGCAGAGTCAGCAGGTCTGGTTGCCGCAGTTAAAAGAACCGCAACCATTCAATGTGGTATTGGAACAAAGTAAGGCCATGGGAAAATATATTGCCCATTGCGAAGACGGGCCAAAGAATCCACTGGCCAGACAAACACCACAATCAATTTCCATTATCCTGATTGGTCCGGAAGGGGACTTTACACCGGATGAAATTGAACGGGCCCTGCAACAGGGTTTTGTTCCGGTTAGCCTGGGAGATACCAGGTTGCGGACGGAGACCGCGGGAGTAGTGGCGGCGGTGTTACTGGCATTTAATGAATCAGCATAATTTCTGCTCTTTCGCCACTTTCAGCAAAAGCTGCGTGGTATTCACATTCAGTTTCTGCATCAGGTTTTTTCGGTGTGTTTCCACAGTATATGGACTCAGGAATAACCGTTCCGCTATTTGCGGACCATTCAATCCTTCTGCCAGTAATAGCAGGATTTCTTTTTCCCGGCGCGTGAGTACCGGGGTATTTTCCAAGGCATCCTGTACCGAATGAAACTGCTCCAGTATTTTCTGGTTGGCTGCTTTACTCAAAAATATTTTTCCTTTGAGCACTTCTTCAATCGCTTCTATCAACTCACTTCTTTCCATGTTTTTCAGGAGATACCCATTGCCGCCCTTCGCGAGAAAACGGGTAATGATGCCGGCTTCATTCGTAGAAGTAAGCCCGATAATCCGCGTCTCTTTATTGATCAGCCTTATTTTTTCACAGAGCTCAAGTCCGTCAATATCCGGCAGGCTGATATCCAGCAATATTATATCCGGAGCGAGGGTTTTTAATTGTTCAAGCGCTTCCTGGCCGCTTTTGCAGATGCCGGATACCTGACACCAGGCCACATCCCGGATCATGGTGGAAATGCCTTCTCCTACCAGCGGATGATCGTCTATAATCAGAATGGATGTCATACAGGAATACTGAAAATACAAAACAGCGGGGATATTTGATCAGGATTCATGAATCAGGAAATCCATCATTACCGTGGTACCTACTTCCTGCCGGGAATCAATCGAGAAATTTCCATTCAGGTAGGTTACCCTGTTTTGTACGGATGCGAGTCCGGCGGTAGCGGGATCCTCCGGGTCGGTTGCAGGGAAGCCCCGGCCATTATCTTCCACAGTAATACTCAAACGGTTCCCTTCGCGATTAAACTGAATGATCGCCTCTGTGGCATTGGCATGTTTGATGATATTGTTCATCAGCTCCTGTATGATGCGGAACAGCATGATCTCCGTGGAGGAAGCCAGTCGTTTATCCATTCCATAGGCCTGAACAGCACATTGGAGAATCTTTCCGGCACTGATACTGTTGCACATCTCCCGGATGGATTGTACCAGCCCCATCTTCATCAGCACTTCGGGCATCATATTGTGGGCAATCCGACGGACTTCCTCAGCAGCGGAATTAACGAGTTCAAAACTCTTGGCAAAAAGCGGGTTGTTTTTCAATCCTTCCTGTTCGTGTTCCAGTGTACTGAGCATCATTTTCGCCGTAGAGAATAATCCACCCAGTCCGTCATGCAGGTCTTTCGCCACCCGGTTCCTTTCTGTTTCTTGTCCACTCACCATCGCCTGCAGTGAAATAACCTGTTGTTCTTTTTCAAGGGATAGTATCTTTTCATCTTTGAGTTTCTGATCCTGCTCCAGCAGCCTTCTTTTTATCTGGTCATTCCGGCTTTTCAATAGGAAGAAAATAACCGCAACCAGGAATAATCCTCCTGCCAGGTAGAGGTAGTTATTCCGTTTGCGGATCGCCAGGGTCTTTTGCAATTCAGTGGTTTTGAGCTGCAGGATTTCATTTTCCTTTTTATTGTTCTCATAGACGGCTTCCAGGTGTGTGGAGTATTGACGGGTCTCTTCCACCAGGATGCTGTCATTGAGTTTGGTGTATTCCTGTAGGTAGTAATAGGCGTAGTGGATGTCATTGGTCTTTTCATAATATTCACTCAGGGGCAGACAGGCCCTGAAATAAATATCCCGGCTATTGGCTTCCCGGGCCTGTTCTACCGCCTTTGCCAGGTAGGTATAGGCAAGCGGCAGTTCATTTTTTTTGAGATAAGCCGCACCAATGGAAAGATTGTACTGGGCTGGCTGGTAATTATTGCGCAGGGCTTTATCCAAAGCGATTTTATAATAACGGATGGCCGTGTCATACTGATTGTTCTTGTAATAATATTCACCAATGACATTGTACGAATCGGAGGCAAGATTGAAATCAAGGGTGTTTTCAATAAAGGAAAGCAGCCGGGGGACATAAGAACCGGCTTCCTGCATATTTCCCCTGGCTATATTATTGAGTACAATATGATTCAGGGCATGGGCCAGTTGAAGACTGTCTCCTCTTTTCTCAAGCAATACTAGGAGTTTCTTACTGAGTGTGATCGCTTTTTCATAGTTCTTAGTTTCTCCGAGAGAAGCGATAAGGTTCTGGTAAGGAAATATTTCTTTGATCGTGTCTTTTAACTGGTGGAAGATCTCTGTGGCTTTCATATAATAGTGAGAAGCATTCCACATATCACTCTGCATATAATACCAGTTACCCCTGGCATTCTGGATCATCCCGATCATGTCGGTCCGCTGCAGGGATTCAAAGATCTTTTCCGCTTCATCCAGGTTTTCCCGGGCCTTGGTATAATCACCGAGATCCAGGTAGGTGTTACCAAGCAGGTAATGGGTCCGTGCAATACCGGTCGGATAATTGATCCGCTTACTGAGTTCCAGTCCCTGGCTGGCATAGGCCAATGCTTTATTGGCATCGTAGTAACCAATATTATTCCCCAGGTCCATCAGCAATTTCACTTTGTTGGTATCCTCCCGGCTACGGGATAATTCACGTACCAGGCTATCCACTAAGGGATCTGCCGGTTGGCCGAAAGCTAAACCTGGTATAAACAGGCAGAGAAACAGGAATCCTTTTTTTATGGGGCGTAGCTGCATGGTAATGGTTATCGGGTGATTGGCCTGCTTAAAAATATCCATTTTCTGCGTTGGAGGGTCTACCTGCTTTCAGGTATTTTTTCTGTCAGAAATACAGGTCATTCAGGGATTGTCTGCTGGTCCGTTGGAAGATAGTTTTGAGAAATGATTTTTATGAAACAAATCAATGGCAGCAATACCCGGAACCGGATAACCGGGATCCTTTTTTTACTGCTGTGTACCTTATGGGTTAATGCCCAACGGGCATCATCCGGAAACAGCAGGGGGGCTATTCCTGCTGACGGGGAATTGATAAAGGATACCAGTACTACCATACAGCTGGCAGCGGGTAAACCGGTTGATCATCATGGCCTGATTCCGGAATTTGGAAAAAAGCTTGACACTTTCAGCAGTTCCAGTGAATCCGTTACTTATTTTTTGACATTGGCGGCGGATATCCCGGATAACAATAATCCCGGAAAAGTACATTTTCAGAAAGAACCCGGACATGTTTTTCTGATCCTTACGAAGAAAGACACCCTGAGCGGAGAAAGCCAATCAATGGTATGGGGTTTCTATCCCCGGCGGCCACTGACCAGTATTTTCTTAAAGCGGGTTAAAAGCGAGTTGCGTGACAACGGCTACCGGGAGTATAATATTAGCCTTACCTGCAGACTGACTGCCGACGGATTGGACTCCCTGAAATCCGCAGCCGTAGCGTTGTCCTTCAGGAAATATGACTTAAACCGGTTTAACTGCTATGACTATGCGGTGAATCTCTTCAATGCAGTTCAAAAGCAATTGACCGTGCCGCTTACATATATGCGTTTTCCTTTAGTACTTGGAAAAGGTGGCACACCCTGCAGTTTGTATAAAGATGTTATTGCGCTGGCGCCATCAGACCTGCCGGTGGGGTTTACCGTACAAACCGGAGTCTTCTATGCGCCTGCAGGCTCAAATAAACCATTACTCACAATTAAATAAACAAACAATGAAACATGTAATCACCTGCCTGGCTGTTGTTCTCAGCTTTACAACTTTACAGGCACAATCAACAACAGAAGAGGAAAGCAAAGGAAAGTTCAAGAAGAAATCAAAAGATAAAATGGAAATTAAAGTGG
>CAZLRY010000049.1:0-14704 GCA_964561675.1 uncultured Chitinophaga sp. | reverse complement strand
GCTCCACCGCTTTAAAATCAATATCCGGCAATTGTACCAGGTATTTAGTCAATGCCCCTCCACCCGGTCCCACTTCAAGCAATTGGGTATACGGATGTTCCTGCAGCGCTGCAATGATCTTGCGGCAGATATTTTCATCGCGCAGGAAGTGCTGACCGAGTGATTTTTTGAGGGTGTACATATGTACAAAAGTAACAGGAATAGGGAAAGGAATAAAACAAAGCCTGTTGCTATGGTCAGTTCTTATGCAGAATACGTGCTGAACTGATGCGGTTACCGGTTGCCAGTACTAGCTGATACAAGCCTTCAGGTAATCCTGTCATACAGTTGAACTGGAAGCTGGAAATCCCTTTCTGCAAACTGATAGTGGTGGTAAATACCCGTTTGCCGGACTGATCAAACAGGCTCAATGTACCCGGTGCTGCATGCTCTGCGCGGATCATTAATTGTAACTGATCTTTTACCGGGTTGGAGAGTACACGGATAGGATTATTGTCGGTGCGGCTATTGCCAAATTTGATCACAGAACTCAACAGTTGCACATTGCCGCTTTCGATCATACGGATGCGGTAATAGACAAAGGGTGTATTCAGGCCGGACAGATCATCGGTTGTATTATAGATCGCTTCGCCTTCCCAGCCGGGACGTGGCGATTCCATTCCGATCGTAGTGAATGTTGTACCATCCGTACTTCGTTCAATGTAGAACGCACGGGCCAATGCATTATTCAGCACTTTCCATTCGAGACGGACGGCAGGGTTTGTATACGATCCTTTAAAATTAATCAGGTTATTGGCCAGTACATTACAATCCGGCAACCGCCCAACTGTAATAGTATCTGTTGCATAGGCCCCGCAGGAAATCTGGAGGTATTGGGTAACTATATACACACCGGGGGTATCCACAAAAACGGATGGTCCTGTTGCCGGGCCAACAAATCGTCCGTTGGGCGTAGTCCACTGATAAATGGATGTCGGGATGGGATTCGTCACATAGATATTACTAAGGCTGCCGGTATCACAGATCATCGGAGTGGCCGTTTCGATCTGAGCGGCTGGCGCAATAAAGAAATCGAAGGGGGCCACAAAGTCTTTTAATTCCGCTGTAAAAGATGTAGAGGCCCTGGTTTTGACAATTACCCTGCGGAAGGGCATCAAACAGTCATCGCCACCAAAGATCTTTGCATTATCCAGTCCAAGCTTGGTCATGTTCACCGAAAACTCCATGAACTGACGGGCTGCATAGTTGGTGAGTTGACTGTTATCGCCGAGGATCAGGGAGAAAGGACCGGCCCAGGTATTGTTACTGCTTTGTAATCCAGTATAAAATGCCCCGGCTGTTTCGGGTTGTATCCCGGCATAGCCATATTGGGAGCCGGAACTCGCACCATCGAAGCTGCCTGACCAATTAAATCCTACCGGATTAATCAACAAGTCGGCACGGTCGATCCAGATACGGGCTTCCACCATAGTCAGTGCTGAGCTGCTGTATTCAGCAGTCAGGATTATATCCCCAGGTGCCAACATATTGCCGGCTGCATCGAATTGCCAGCGGGTATGTCCTGCATCCGGACCATAGTTATTAAACTTCCGGGTTGCCCGGTCATAAAAAATATCAGTCTGGTATAATTCGAAATCGAAGTAGCGATTACCGGTCGTATTCTCGATAGAGATACCACCAAATAACCACATGGAGTCTGTGATATTGGGTCCTGCTTTGCGAACATGTATCATCACATCCAGTATCTCGTTCTTATCCGGGATGGATTGAGAGACGGGACAGGACCAATTGCCAGGACTCATCCCGTTCTTATTGGAACCGGAGGCAAAAATGGTGGAATCATCGCCGTGATAATCCCTAACAAAATAAGCGTCTACCAGCAGCCGGTTATTGACAACGGTATATGGCGGAAAACGCATATTCTTATAAAATGGCAGTTTGCGGCTATCAGGGTTACTGGCGTAGTTGGCCAACAGGTTGGCCGCGCCGGTGGTATCGATCACAAATTGTCCGGCACCCGGTGTACCGGGAAAGAGGAACCAATCGTCGTTACCAGACTGTACGAGTCCGTTGAAGAAATTGGAGCGCAGATCGGCTTCCACGCCAAAATTTGCTTTGATAATCGGATAGGTGATCTGGGCCTGTGAAAGATTACAGGTGAAGATCAGGAAACATAATATGCGCAGTGGCGTTTTCAAGGGTTGGAATGAGGTATGGGAATCGGAAAATTTCAGCAACTGTGACAACAACATTTAGTGCGCCACAATATGTTCTGTGGAAACAGGTGAAACAGCTATTTCCGTATTGCCATTCATAACCCGAACCCGGTAGGAAATAAATCCGGGTGTAACATTGGTATTGGTTACTTTATAGGAACGGGCACCTGTATGAGCAACAATGGCCACTGTTTCCCAGGATGCATACGGATCGGTCGCATCTTCGTAGGTTCTTTCCACGATATAGCCTGTTATAGTACCGCCGCTATAACCCCAGGTAGCAGTGATGCCATCTTTTCCCTGGCGATGTGTTCTGAAAAAATCAAAACCGGCAAAAACCGTATTTGCATTGTAGCCATTTTTACTCCTGGTAACATCAGATGAAATGTTGTTAAATGAAGAAGCCATAACAATAACCAGGAGTAAGAGACAAGCATTCAGGTGTTTCATAGTAAAATTGTTTCTATAAAATTAAGCAATCCATTAATTGTTGACCTATGAAAAAACACCTCATCTTCCTGTCACGGAAAATGCGGTCACAGTAGTAATACTACGGTACTTAGTTATTCCAATAAAAAAGCCTCCCCTATGAAGGGGAGGCTTGCAGGAAATTCCTGCGGTAATAACCAGCTACCGAGTTTGAAATATTATTGCTTTATGACTTTTATTGCTATGCTTTTCCCTTCCATATCAAAACGGGCTACATATACACCTGCAGGTATACCTGTCAGATTATTGATTGAATAAGTACCTGTTCCGGTAGCGGCGATCAGTTCTTCCCGGCGAACTATCCGTCCCTGGAGATCTGTAAGCGCAATGGAAAGTTTTCCTGTACGGCTGGTTGTATAACGGATGGTAATGGACTGCGAGAACGGATTTCCCAGTACTTCAAATTTTTGTCCATCATTGATCCGGATTGCCACGATCTCTGAATAAGTATAGGAACCATCCTGATCTATTGACCGGATACGATAATAATATACCGGAGCGGGATTCTGTCCAAGCGGATCAAGGATTGAATAGGTGGTCTGTATCGCGGAATTTCTGGCTGTAACCTGTTTAACGGCGGCAAAACTGAATCCGTCCGTGCTTCGCTGCACTTCATAGCGTGACAGGTTGCTTTCCTGATCCACTACCCATTTCAGGTTATTGTTTTTACCGGCATTGGCACCTTCAAATGATATGAAGTTAACGGGGAGCGTAACCATACCATCCCAGCGGGCAGTTTCAAAAACACCTTTACCGTGGGTAGCTGCCCTGAGTTTATTACCGGGTGTAATAGCCAGGTCCATTACCAGTGTGGCATCCCATAAATTGTTATTGAAATCATACCAGTTGGCACCGCGGTCTGCACTCACATAGACTCCAAAATCGCAACCGGCATACAAAATCTGCGGATTAGCCGGATCGATCAGGATGGTATTGAAAGGAACATCCGGAAGTCCGCTGCCACGGGGTGACCAGGTTGATCCACCATTGCCGGTGACATAGATATGGGTGGTTCCGAATCCGCTGAGGGTAACAAAAACACTGTCATGATTTGTCGGGCTCACTGCAAAATCGGTCACCACGCGATCAGGCAGACCGGTCGTAACGGTAGTGAAACCACCACCACCATTGGTACTTTTTCTGATTGTTGCAGGCGGGTTGTAATATAGTCCATCTGTCAGCAGGTTCTGTGCAAAAGGTGAAACTGAAACATAAAGGACATCTGCATTTGAATAGGAAACACCGATAGCAATCGCGGGTTTGTGAAAGGCTTCGATATAGCTGGTACCCGGCACTCCTGCAACGTCGCCACTGAATGTCACCCCGGCATCATTACTCACATGAATATTGTCCGAACCCACATACCATCGATTCGTATTGGATGGAGCGACCACTACAGGTGCACAGAAAGCGGTACGGTCATCATCCCCGTTCGGAATATTGCCAAGATAACTCATTACTGATGTCGGGAAACTTGTACCTCCATTAGTAGAACGGTTAACGCCCCTCGTATCATTTGATCCGAGGACAATAAGTTCATTATCGGGCTTGAAAGAAACGGTGGTGCCATCCCCTCCGATTACCCGGGCCCAACCCGTTCCATTATAACGGATAACCCCGTTATCCTGTAAACCACCGATCGCCAGGTTGGCTGTGGTTTGTGATTGAGCAATGGTGGGATAGAATTGTTGTGCGTATAACCCACCGTTACAGGAAACAAATGTCATCCCCGTAATGGGTGAAGCATTGGCATTTGTGGTCCGGTAAACCCCTCCGTCTGTGGCCCAATATGCAGTAGTCGTGCTTCCCGGAACGAATTGTACATCATGTACATCATCGTGTACGTATGTTGTACTTCCCTCCTGACTGCCATCTACCAGGTAACTGGAACTGGCGGCTCCCGTAGCAATATTTGTCAATGTCCCGGTCGTGGCCGGTGTTCCGGACATGACAAGTACATGTTTTTTTACGCCAAACATGAATATTTTATTTGTGCTGCCTGGGAAAGCAGTAACCCCGTGCGCAAACCAGGACTGCCATTTAGCATGTGTGGAATTCGACACAGAGGCCCAGTTTACGCCAAAGTCATCTGAGCGGTATACTTCGCGTTCATTATAAGTTCCGTTATTATCGATATCGCCAACGCCTACACTGGCAATAATCGTATTGGTACCCAGGATGGTGAAATTCGTCGAGCCTTTAAATTGAGCGGCTGTGGGGAAACCACCTGCTGTAACCTGTGTAAATGTGGTGCCTCCATCGGTTGACCTCCACACGCCTTTGGGACTATTGGTTACATTACCAGCTGCAATAACGATCTGGTTGACATTTGATGGATTGATTACAATATCACTGCAATATGTTCCGGACCAGATCAGCGACCAGGTAACACCGGAATCTGTTGATTTATATAACCCATCGGTGGCACAGGCGAATACAGTTCCGGTGATTGTGGGATGATACTTGATTTTCTGAATCCCAAACAGATCTGATTGTGATTTTATCAGTACCTGTGTCCAGGTCAGGCCTGCATCGGCACTTCTAAGGATCCCGACTCCATAAGTTCCCCTTGCCTTCCATGCATTACGTCCGATATTACTTACCTGATTGGATGAATAAGGAGAACTGGAATAATTTTCAATCCGGTAAGACTCACCGGTTCCGGCCAGGATGATACTGGTATCTGTCGGATGATATACCATACTAGACACACCTAAAACAGCAGTATTGGTTATTACAGGCTGCCAGGCAGATGCTCCTATACCCGATACATAGGTTTTCCAAATACCCCCTCCGGCACTGCCTGCAAATATGGTACGTTGACCAGCGGCATTAACTTGAGGGTTTATGGCCAGACAAAGTATACGTCCACCAAATGCCTTCGGTCCTACATAGGACCAACTGCCCATACCCTGTAAACGGGTAGCATACTGCTGAAAGGGTGATCTTTTTTTGAGCTCCAGAAATTCTTCCCAGGCAGCGGCATATTTCTGAGTGAGGTTACTGGCATCGGGATAGCCTTTTGACTGAAACCAGGCAGAAAGTTGCTTATCTGCCCCGTTCTGTTCTTCTTCTTCATTTTCCTCTTCTTCTTCATTCTCTCTTTCCTCAGTCTCAAAGTAGCGCTCATCACGCAGCCCGCAGGAAGTAAGACAAACGGAAGTGAACTGCATAGTGGCAAGGATAAGCGCCAGGCTTAATAAACGGTTCTTCATAAATTGGATTTAAGTAGTGGTTATAGGATCGTTGGTCATACGGGGAGTTTCAGCAGTCCCCGTATGTTCAGTATTCGCTCTTTATTTGGTTATTACAAGTTTTCTATTAATAACAAGGTCCTCAGCAACCACCTGGATCAGGTAAGTGCCTTTCGGGTACTTCTCCAGGCCATTCAGCTGGATCACATTCTCACCCGGATTCAGTGCTGTTTTGATCGTCTGCATGGCACGGCCCGTCATATCCATCACTTTTATCGTGGCTGCAATATTCGCTGTACTGCTGAGATGCATACTGGTTGATGCTTGTGCGGGATTTGGCACGAGGGTTAAATTCTGTACAACATCCTCAATCCGGATTGCCCTTGTCTCACTGAACCTGGACGTAACCGGGTTAATATCTGTCAGCTTGAGCCGGTAGTAGGACTGCCCTTTGAGCGCCTGCTGATCAATGAATTCATATGTATTGCTGCCAGTATTGTTATTTCCCTTAGCATCTGCAAAACCAATATTGGTCCAGTTAACACCATCTGCACTCCGCTCAATACCGAAACCGGAAAGCTCTGATTCATTGATCGTTTTCCAGCTCAGCTTTGCCGTCCTGCGTCCAGTAGCTTTTGCATCAAAAGAAAGCAGGTTTACAGACAAGGGGAAATTATCGACCAGTACGCGATAATCCTCCACTTCACCATTATTAAAATAGCCGGTTGGATTTGACGTGGTCATACTGTTTGAGGAGGATGTTAGGCGCAGACGCAAGTAGGTATATGTTCCATTGGCGATCGTGGAACTGATACCTGACCAATGTAAATAGTGTTGCTGAACAACCGGTGAGCTGGCTATGGTAATCGGGGCAAGTGCTTCACTTGCATCGTACACCCCGTTGCCATTATAGTCAAACCAGGCAATTAATGTGGCATCCGCTCCGGTGTTATTATAAATATTTGCCTGTACAAGATAATTACCAGTGGTTTTATCAAAGACAGACACATAGGTCAATCCGTCATTATCATCCACACCATCCCCGCTGGCATCGGAAGATGTTTGCTTGTCCCATTCCCAGTCCCAATCGTTGGTAAAAACATTACCCAGGAAAAGAGCGGTATCCTTCTCGTGCAATGCAGGAGACAGTGCTACCGGATCATATGTAGAAGGCGCATCACCAAAATCTGCTTTGGGTCTGAACGCTTCCCCCGCATCTCCTGCAGGGCCGACCCAGGTTACCGATTGTGGCGAACTTAAAATCCGGCTCTTACCAGTGACTGTATTCGCAACAGTACCATTGAATACGCCGATAGAATCAGCCACCCAATAAATAGTTCCATTCCACGACTGTGCAGTCTGCGCAGGTCTGTTAGCCAAAATATTAGGTACAACTGTTGAAGTTGTCGTATTTGATTGCATGTTTATCTGCCAATACTGCCCTCGACCACTGCCAACAGCCGTGGAAGAATTGAAATCATAAATAACACCGTCTTTCAGACCAAAATCCGCATAGTCATGGATATTATTCGATCCGTTGTCAACCGGAGTCCCCCAAACCTGACAAGCCTTGGATGGAGTAATTGAATCCGAAGCAAATTCAATTCGCCAAATAACTGTCTCCCTGCCCGAATTTTTGGTCCCGCTCAACTTATAGCCTTCCACCCCGACATAAAGATCCGCATCATAAAAAGCTGCACCACCAGATTCAAGCCCGGCATGAAAAGTGGGAATATTAAAGGGGGCCGTCTTTACATCACTGATCAATGTTGAAATCGTTTCAGTATTCATATCGTACTTCTTGATATGCCGGATGGAATCAGGTGACCCCGCCGGAGTACATCTTTGCAACCCATCTACCGAATAATAAATAATTCTTTTATATGGATCATATGCGATATTATTTATCTCACGTACCCGTGGATCAGGGTCCGTAAAAATTGAAACCGCCCTTCCATTTGCCGGATTCACATAAAAAACCGTATTTAAATCATGTACCACCATTACATAGGATGGCTGACCTGTAAATGGTTGAGCTATGACATAATAATTGGTGGCAAAATTCCTGTAAACACAGGCCTGAATATCTGAAATCCAGAAATCTCCCGCTGTACCAGCAAAGACAAGGGTAATTGATGTGACTGGGCCTGCAACTGCTACATTCAGCGTTGCGTTAGATGAAGACGAAGCTATCCCTCCGGCGGGGCCTGTTCCAATATTCCCAACAATCGTCACAGTGCCGCCGACAGGCTTGGTCAAAACCGGTACTCTCGGAGTAACCCCTTCAAAAGCCGTAACTGTAACATTCTGACTCAGGTCAAGATCAAAAATAGAAAACTGAACATTTGAAACAGCAGTATCAAACGTTAATGTAATTGTACCATTCCCAGTAAAATTAATATCTGCACCAGAACCAAAGGACCCGGTTTCTCCGGTATGAGAAGTGTTATCCCCCAATATTCCGTTTGCCGGATAGTTTGAAGATATGGTGACTGCATTCGTACCTATAGCAAACCGTTGCGACTGTACCAAGTTGGCAAACAAAGTAGGCGTATTAATAAATGTCGTGTAATTAGTATTTCCATTGGTGATGAAATACTCCAGATTATCCCAATTCACATTGGCATTCGTACATTGTGCTGAAACCTGACTGGTAAATGAAGAGCAGATAAATGCCGCTGCTAACAACCGGTGGTAAAGCTTTTTCATGATACAGATTTTGGTACTGGTTTTCTGGTATTGGATTATAATTAGAAAAAACTTCGGTGTTTACTTATACGATTGAAATAATACTCTTATAACACCTAAATATTTTCCTGTGCTAAATTCAGAGTATTTACTTAAAAAGAAAACTGAAACGTAGGTTTTCACGAAGGATCAGGTACTAATCCTGAATGCGGAAAGGAGTTTTACGATATTATAAAGCAAAAGTATCGGGAAAGTACCCGGGGAGAATAAAAAAACCCGCTTTTGCGGGCTTTAAAATCAAATTATAAAAAATAAGGCATGAAATTTTATTGCAGCTTATTGAATTTACGGGTCAGTATCATTCCGTTGTATTGTACACGAAAAATATACATGCCTTCCGGGAGATTTACGGCATGGTTCAGTTCAATTGTAGTATTCCCTTTTACCAAAACCTGGCTGGCGCGGAAATGTATACGGCCATTCAGATCAATAATATCCATGACGGCCCGGGCATTGCTGGATACACTTATACCAACCGTCATACTGCTTCTGACCGGGTTCGGAAACAGGGAAATACTATCATTCGGCTTGTTAACCTGTAAAACCGGAATTACTGCAGAATAATTTACTTTACCTGAAGTCAATACCGTTTTCAACCTATAATAAAGTACCGGTAGTTGAGTGTTCAGGGACCTGTCAATTACCTGGTAGGCCTCTTCTTCATGGATGACTGATCGTGCTTCTACTCTTTGCACACTATCAAAATGCTGACGATCAGCACTTCGCTCAACAATAAAGTAAGCTGGCTGCTGACTGCATCGCACTGTCCAGTCAACCCTGACATACTGCCCATCGGCATTGGCTTCAAAGCGGGTATACTCACAATTCAGCAAATAAGGTATACAACGCCAGTCGCGCTCTGACGCACAGCCATAAGCAATAATTGTATGCTGAACCGTTGTAATTGAACCCGGGGTTGGATCACCAGACGTGGTACCACCATCGCCCATATAAGCAGAGGTTGATTCGGCGTTACTGTTGTTGTTATCAAACCGGTCATCGAGCCCATCCCCATCTGTATCCACACCGGTCAGGGTAACAAGGTCATCCACAATTCCGTTGAGGTTCAGGTCATTTCCTTCTATAATATCAATTAGTCCGTCGCCATCCGTATCACTGTCGAGGTAATCGGGTGTGCCATCCCCATCTATATCGCAAGGGTGGATGCCATCTCCGCCAAAACCAACATAATTATCATAGCGGTCATCAATTCCATCTGCATCGCTATCTGTAGCAGCCGGCAAAAGATAACCTGCTGTTGTTAATCCTTCCACATTATCCGGAATACCATCATCGTCTGAATCGATGTCATACAGATCGGCCCTGCCTGTTGCATCGCGATTCGCCAAAACCATGGATCCGAGAGCAGCCAGCACAGTGTTTCGTCCGTCAGCATTTACCGCACCATCCACCCGTCCGTCCCAGTTTGCATCCGTCAACTGGGTTTCCTTTACATCAGTAATTCCATCACCATCACTGTCCAGGTCATACGGATTGGGCTTGCTGTCATTGTCCATATTCTTATAAGGCCAGCTGTCTGCACGTCCATTGTTGTCTGCATCAGTACCGGTACGTAACAAAGCAGCAGCAGCATTTTCTGCAACTGTATCATTCCCCACATCGCCATCATAGCTATCGGTTATTCCATCGCCATCGGTATCTGTAAATACACTGACTTTAGCGCTGTTAGATGCATCGGCTCCATATACTTCAATAATATCCGGTATACCATCATTGTCACTATCCAGGTCAAGGTAATTCGGCAACCCATCCCCATCGGTATCCAGTGCACCGAGGCCTGTTGATGAACCGCTGACACCTGTATTATTGGCATCCACGTTCTGGGAAAAGCCATCATTGTCCGTATCAGTATAGTTATCAATCCGTCCGTCGCCGTTCGCATCCACCCCAAAACTCTCCACGGTATCCGGAATTCCGTCATTGTCACTATCCAGATCAAGATGGTTAGGAATGCCATCCAGGTCCTTATCCATATTATCATTCACGCCGTCGCCATTGCTGTCCACATAACCGGAAAAATCCGGATCATAAAAATTGAGGATACCATCGTTGTCACTATCAGCACTTGGATCAAAATTATCATTGAACCCATCTGCATTATTATCGGTAAAGCCCGGATACTGCGCATCATTCCAGTTGGGTGTACCATCACTGTCATGATCCTGTAGTGCCACCGGGTTATTAAGTTCGAGGTAATCGGGCAATCCGTCGTTGTCATCATCGATATCCGGACAAGCCAGAATATAGACATTCAGTTGCAATGTATCATCACAGGAACCCGGGCCATCATACCAGGCATAGATCACACGTGTTGTGGTAATTGCCACTGCCGGATCGTAAAGTGTACCTGCACCAAAGGGCATTCCGGTATAAAAACGATAGCCGCCATACCTGCCTGCGGGGAGGGTTACTGAAGAAGCCGGACAACTATTTGTCAGGATCGTATCGCCCAATGGCATACAGGAACCAGTGAGTGTTGCGGTTACCGGACCCAGTACTGTACAACCACTCACATCCACACCACTTGAATCGTACAATGAAATACCGGATAAAGCGCCGGTATAGTTGATCCGGGCACTGTTGCTGATTGTAGAAGAACAGGAAACCAGTAAGCAGGAAGAAGGCGTATAAACATCAAATTCAATATAACCGCTTGCTCCGATAGCGAGTGCACCACCGGTACTTCCATTGGCCCCTGTACCGAGTCGGAAGAGTACCCGGTTATTGGTGAAATCATACTCTGCCTGATCGTCGGACAATGCATCCGTTTTACTAACCCCATTTATTACAAGACTGCCCGGAACATAAGTGGTGCCTGTGGGGATATTATCATAAATAACCGACTGATTACTGGCGTCATTACCATTATTGTGATAGTCTACCCGGTAACGGATCACATCACCCGGCACCAGGCTGCCGCCGTTCACATCAGTAAGCGATTTCACCAGGTTGAAAGAAGGTGTGTATTGTGAAATGGCGGTGGTTGCCACCTGCAACATATAGTTTTCAGAAGGCGAACTAAAACGGATACTGGCAGAGGTCTGACTGTTTCCTAAAACCGCATTCAGTGTATTGGGCACGATCAGGATATCAGCATCATAACCTAAAGTATTATTATGAGCCGGACTCCGGGTGGTAACCACGGCTCCATATTTGGAGATCGTACTGTTCCACATATCGTTCAGGTTCGCAGTGGCATTGGGTGTAAGACTGGTGTACACACCCACCAACGGATTGGAGTTCTGTTTGAAAGAATATTCATCGGTCGATACCCTGTCCCCGTCAAATACCACGGCCCCCAGTTCACAACTCACCGGTCCGGAAGGAGGTGTAAGGAAACCATCTATCGGGATATGCAGGGCCGGGTCGCCGCCATTCATGATGGCTGAGCCATCGAATATGGTAAGGTTACGCAGAATGGTTGAAGGGTCAGAATAGGCAATAACAATTGTCCAGCCACCTGCTGCATTCACAATACCGGCCGGGCTGCAGACATTCGCAACGGTGTATGTACCATCAGGACTGGTTGTATTCATCAATGCGGTGATATCAACAAAGCAACGGTACCCAGTATGCGGTAATCCGGGAACAAGTGTGTTGTTATGATAATCCGTTTGCGTAGATACCAGATCTGTATACGTTGACGAACCGGGCAGTTTCAGTTTGACGTTAGTTTCATTGGTAATCCAGGACACATTGATACCATCTGTACCCTGTGTAGCACCCCAGTAAAGACCGGCGAAGAGGACTTGCGAACAGGATGGCAGACTCAGATCGGCAGAGGAACTGTTGAAGATCACGCCATCGGTGCAGGCCAGTTGCAGGTTGAATGACAGATCGGAACTGCTTGCATTCGCCTGGTGAATTTCTACCGCAATGGTATTATTGCCCGTAGCAAAATAGGTATTTGCAATACTGAATGTAATAACAGCGTCTTCAATAGCAGAAGACGCCAGGGTATTGTATGCCACTGCGCCGGCAGGCATATTATTGCGGGCCACTTCCACACCGTTCACATAAACCACATAGCCGTCGTCACGTTCCACACTGAACTGGTAGGATGTATAAGCCGTGGGAGACGGAATATTAATTGTTTTACGGAAATAACTGGTCAGGTATTTATTACCTGTAGGCAGGCAAAGTGTACCTCCACCGCCGGAGGGGATACAGGTGGTTTCATCTCCATCGCCATACCCCAGTTCGCCGTTTCCGGATGACCAGGCTGCGTCGTTATAACCAAGGTCTTTCCAGCTACCAGCAGGGGCTGCTCCTGCAGAATAATATTTCCAGGATGAACCAAATGGGATCAGCGTATCTGCATCAATATTGATATTGGCCCCGGTATTCCCGTTATTTACTGCAGAACCACCAGGAGGCGCTTCGGTCGTAGAAACCCCGGAAGAAGTGATGATATTATTGGCAACAAATGTGATATTACCGTTCACCGATGAATTAGAATACCGGGGTGTGAACGTTCTCAATACCTGGGCATTTATCCGGGTACTGATGAAACCAGTCAGCAGAAATAATATGATCAGCTTAAACTTCATTTCGTTTTATTGCACTACTGCTTTTTGTTGAACCGCTTCTCCGCGACTGTTTCGTAACTCACATATATACCATCCGGATTTAAGTTCTATTACTTTCCGGGTTGTTCCTTTTTGCAATGACAGATCTGTCTGACTGACTTTTACCCCATTGACAGTGTAGATCGTCAGGCTATACTGATCATCGGTAGCTGTACTGCAATCCAAAACAATACTACTCGTCACCCCTGTCCGTATTTCAAGGTCAAAGCCTGTATGTGTGTTACCATTGAGTTTCCTGATGCCGAAATAAGTCTGTGCGGTACCGGCACCTGTTGCAGAAAGCCGGTAAAAAACGGTGCCCGGAACCGGTTGGTGGTCGGTGTAACTATATTGCTGCTCACCAGAACCTGGAAACACATCAACGGTACCCAGTATCACAAAGTCACGGCCATTGAGCGAACGCTCTATTAAGAATTGCGCTGCCGTCTGATCCGCAACAATGGTCCAGTTCAGTTGAACAACTGCATCCATCCGTCTGACATCGAAGGTTTTCAGTAAAACTGGCAGAGTACTGGAGGTTGTTACATTGAACTGATCAGTGATGCAACCATACTCATCTTCCACCGTATAATTGGTTACTGCATTAATGGGCGGGGTTACACTTATGGAACGGGTGGTAGCGGCGGTACTCCAGCTGTAGTTTCCCGGCCAGGATGCAGTCAATGTTTTTGAACTGCCATTGGAAATGGTATAATTCGTTGTTTTGTTTACATCCTTGATAATAGTGAACTGATCAAAAATGGTTCCGTTACGACGGAGCATCTTTGCATCAAGCCGATTATCCTCCACTTCAAAATAAAAAACACCACCATCATTCAGGGCATAAGGCATTGGCCCGGTACCAAAGCCGGTATTCATAGTACCACTGGCCCCTGCTGATCCGGATACCACGTATACGGTACCATGATTGGCGGGTGCAGAATTATAAACATACGGACAGGTTGCACTACTGGTATAGGTTGCACTGGAATTACTCACTGCATGCGTACCTGCGTTGAAAGAAGCCCAGGATCCGGTATAGTTTTTAATAAGATAGCCCCGTTCATAGTTATGACTGTGTCCACAAACGATCATATCCACACCGCGGGTTTCGAGAAAACTGATAAAGTTCTGCCGGATATTCACAAGGTCTGACTCCGAATCGGAGTTGTGACTGCCCTTTGTATAGGGCGGGTGATGCCAGTAGGCGATTGTCCATTTTTTTGTGTTCGCGGCAAGATCATTGGTCAGCCATGTTTTCAGGGCGCTGCCACCAGCTGTTTCAATACTGGTGCCATCGCTTTCGGTACCATAGGAGTCAAGTGAAAGAAAATGAATATTACCGATGTCAAAAGAATAAAAATTCTGTTTGTTAGACGCTACACCACCAGATTCACCGGATTGGGGTACAGTAAAACTGTTGTGATAAGCCATGTTCCGCAAAGCCTTATTCGCCGCACTGTTACCA
>CAZLRY010000048.1:0-14788 GCA_964561675.1 uncultured Chitinophaga sp. | reverse complement strand
CCCCTCGAATCAAATATTTCTCCCCTGAAAAACAATACTTTGCACCAGGATGCGTTAAATGCTTTAACTGCCCTGGGCATCAACAGGCAGGCCGCTGGCCAGGCCATTGAAAAGACCGCTGCAGCTAATCCGGGTCTTTCCGTTGAGGAACTGATCAAAATGGCACTTCGTACCCTCTGATCCACAAATTCTGGAAACTAATTGACGAGAAAACCTTGAACTTCAGAACTGCTCATATCTTCCGTACACTGGGTATTATTGCCCTCGTGTGCCTGGTTGGCTTAACAGCAAAAGCCGGTGAATTCATACCTGCAGGTGCAGGATTCCCCTTTAATGTGGCAGATACCGGTCGAAATCCCTTGTCCGACCGTTATGGAGACCCTTATTCAAACCCTTCTTCCAATACATTTGATTTCCGGGATACCGCTTTTATCAAACGGACGGTGGAGTACGATCCCAAAACCAAACAGTATTATGTGATCGAAAAGATCGGGAATCAATACTACCGTACACCGACTGCATTTTCCATGGAGGAATTTCTGCGTCTCCAGGGTAAAAAAGACGAAGCCGATTATTTCCGGAAAAGGGCGGCCCTGCTTACCAATATGAACCGCCGGCTGGCCCGCCCGAAGTTTAAAGTCTCCAATGACTGGTTTAACCGGATCATGGGGGTTGGCCCAGATGGGAAAGTGAAAATCGATATCAAACCTTCCGGCTATGTGGATTTCCTGGCAGGTTACCAGGGACAGAATATCAAGAACCCGACCTTACCGGAAAGAGCCCGTAAGAACGGAGGCTTTGATTTTAATATGAACTCCGCCCTGCAGATGGATGCCCAGATCGGAGAGAACCTGAAACTGCCGATCAATTATAACACACTGGCCAACTTCAATTTTGAAAATCAGCTCAAGCTGGATTTCAAAGGGAAAGAAGATGATATCGTCAAACTCTTCCAGGCCGGTAATACCAATTTTGCTTCCAAGGGTACCCTGATTCCGGGTGCCCAGTCCTTATTTGGTGTAAAAACACAATTACAGTTTGGTAAACTCTTTATCACCGGCGTAATGGCCAATCAGCAATCGCAACGGCAAACGATGGGATTGCAGGGTGGGACCTCCGCACAAAGTTTTTCGGTGAAGACCGACGAGTACGACGAAAACCGGCACTTTCTTTTATCGCAGTACTTCAGGGGTAATTACAATACCGCCATGAAACAATTGCCGATTGTAAATTCCAAAGTTCAGGTACTCCGCGTGGAAGTGTGGGTTACCAACCGCAATGGAAGCACCACCGATACCCGGGATGTGGCGGCCTTTATGGACCTGGGCGAAAGAAATCCTTATCGTACGGGCCTTATCAATGGCAGTGGTGATAACCTGCCCCGTAATGAAGCCAACAACCTGTATGCTGACCTCCGCAATAATCCCAATTTCCGGAACTCATCCCTGATTCAGAATGCACTGACATCATATGGACTATTACCTGTGCAGGATTTTGAAAAAACATTTGCCCGTAAACTGCAGTCCACTGATTATTATTTCAACCCGCAGATCGGGTTTTTGTCATTGAACCAACCCCTGCAACCGGATGAAGTACTGGGGGTGGCTTTTCAGTATACCTATAATGGCCGTGTATTCCAGGTGGGAGAGTTTTCGCAGGATGTACCACCGGATACCACCGGTAATACCCAACGTATTCTCTTCCTGAAATTATTAAAGGCCACTTCGCAGCGGACCAACCTGCCGATCTGGGACCTGATGATGAAGAATGTGTACTCCGTGGGATTTGGCCAGCTTGAGCGCCAGGATTTTTCGCTTGATATCATGTATGAAGAGCCAAGCCTTGGTGTAAAAAACTACCTGCCTCCAACAGAAGTGGTGGATCCCTTTAAAGGCCAGCCCATTCTTTCCCTGGTCAACCTCGACCGGCTGAATAATCAGAATGACCCGCAACGGGATGGAAAGTTTGACTTTATTGAAGGCTATACCGTGATCTCCTCTCAAAGCCGGATCATTTTCCCGGTACTGGAGCCTTTCGGACACGACCTTGATTATCTCTATGCCAACCAGGCAGACCGGGATAAATACCTGTATTATCCGCTCTACGATACTATTAAAGCCATTGCACAGACCTATGCCAACCTGAACCGGTTCAGGATCTCCGGTAAATCCAAGACATCCGGATACGGGGCAGCTGGTGGTGGTGGCAGTGAATACCAGCTGGGCTATAATATTCCGCGCGGATCCGTTACCGTTACCGCCGGTGGTCAGGTACTGATCGAGAATGTGGATTATGAAATCAACTACGACCTCGGTACGTTACGGGTGGTGAACCAGGCCATCGTGAATGCAGGGATTCCGGTTAATATCAATTATGAGAATAACCAGGCATTCGGGTTCCAGCAGAAAAATTTCCTGGGGCTCCGGCTCGATTACCTGGCGAATAAAAAATTATCACTCGGGGCCACCCTGGTAAGACTGGGTGAACGACCTTTCTTTATCAAACAATCGTATGGGGAAGATCCGATCCGGAATACCATGTACGGTTTTGATATCGATTACCGGAATGACCTGCCCCGTGTAACCAAGTTACTGGATAAACTGCCTTTCTATTCTACCAAGGCCATGTCTTCGATCACGGCTTATGGGGAAGCAGCCATATTACAACCCGGTCATCCCCGGCAGATCAATGCCAGTAAGGATGATAAGACGGGCCAGGTATATATTGATGATTTTGAAGGAACCCGTGCCGGTATTGACCTGCGTTTCCCGCTGGTAAGCTGGACGCTAGCCTCCATTCCACAGGGCAACGGACTGTTTCCTGAGTCTTCGCTTAATAATGATTTACGGAGTGGTTATAACCGGGGTAAACTGGCCTGGTATAATATTGAACCCGTATTGCAGGAAAGAAGAAATTCAAATAATCCCTTGCAGAATGACCTGGATGAATTATCCAGACCGGAGACCCGGCAGGTATTGCAGAAAGAAATTTTTCCGCGCCGGAGCACCCAGTTCGGGGAAGGACTCCTCACTACTTTTGACCTTGCTTTCTATCCGAAAGATAAAGGCCCCTATAACTTCGAAGCCGATGGCAGCCGGGTTGGTGCAGATGGCCGGCTGAAAAACCCCAAACAGGCCTGGGGAGGACTGATGCGGAATATTGATCAGACCGATTTTGAAACCGGAAATATCGAGTACATCGAATTCTGGATGCAGGATCCTTTTATTGAGAACACCGCCAACCCCAACGGAGGTAAACTTTATTTTAACCTGGGTAATATTTCTGAAGATGTGCTCCGGGATGGGAAACGGATGTATGAAAACGGTCTGCCCACACCGACGAATAATGCAAGAGTGGATGAAAGTTCGGTCTGGGGTAAAGTACCGGCCATTCCCTTACAGGTCACCAATGCCTTCAGTAATACACCATCAGACCGTGCCTTACAGGATGTGGGATTTGATGGCTTACAGGATACTGCAGAGCAGCGCCTTTTCAGGCCATATCTGGATGCACTGGCAGCTGTAAATGGAACGAGTTCTATCGCGTACACCAAGGCACTGGAAGATCCTTCTGCGGACAACTTTAAAGCATACAGGGATGCGTCGTTTGACAATAGCCCGGTTGCAGGTATTCTGCCGCGTTATAAAAACATCAATAACCCGCATGGTAACTCTCCTGTGTCGGAGAACAATACACAATTTGTCAATGCCTTTACCCAATACCCGGATGCGGAAGAACTGAACCGTGACAATACGATGAATGAAGTGGAGGAGTATTTCCAGTATAAAGTGGATATCCTTCCGAATATGAGCCAGGGGTCGAATTTCATCACCGACGTCCGTGAGAGTGATGTGAAACTGGCCAATGGGCAGACCCGCCGTGAAAAATGGTACCTGTTCCGGATTCCGGTTGAACAATACCAGCTGAAAGTGGGTAATATTCCGGATTTTAAATCTATTCGTTTTATCCGGATGTTCGTGACCGACTTTGATGATTCGGTAGTGATGCGTTTTGGTAAACTGGAACTGATCCGTAACCAATGGCGGAAATACAGAAATAAAATTGATTCCACCGGAAACTTCACCCCACTGCCTTCTCCGGATAATACCACGGTAAATGTGCTGGCGGTGAATATCGAGGAGAACGATCAGCGTGATCCGATCGTATACCGTATTCCGCCGGGCATTGAGAGACAACAACAGCTGAGCAATAATAACGTGGCCCTGTTTATGAATGAACAGGCGATCAGTATGCAGGTCTGCGGACTGCCAAAGAGCGAATCCCGCGGGGTCTTCAAAACCATGAACCTGGATATGCGTCAGTACCGCAAGCTGTCCATGTTTGTCCACGCTGAATCCGTTAAGAATGCTTTCCCGGTTTCCGATGGCGACCTGAATGCGGTGGTTCGGATTGGTAACGACTTCTCCGGCAACTATTATGAAATTAAGATTCCGCTGAAGATCACTCAGTTTGGTGAAACGGACAGTGCATTGATCTGGCCGGAAGAGAACTACCTCGATTTTGACCTTGATGACCTGACAGACCTAAAATTAAAACGGAATGGGTTGAATATATCCCCGTCCCAATATTATAAAGAAACCCTTGCCAGCGGACGCTCTTATGCTATTGTTGGTAATCCGAACCTGGGAGAAGTGAGAGGGGTGTTACTGGGTGTGGAAAGTGTGAACCAGGAGAATGTTTGTACCGAAGTCTGGTTTAATGAACTCCGGTTACAACAACTCGACGAAACAGGCGGAGCGGCAGCGCTCGCCAGGGTGGATATGAAACTGGCAGATCTGGGAACCCTTTCCGTTTCCGGTACCATGAAGACCCGCGGATTTGGAACACTGGAACAACGGGTGAACGAACGGAGCCGCGAAGATGTGTATACGATCGATGCATCGGCCAATCTTGAAATGGGTAAACTCTTTCCCAAAAAACTCGGATTACAGATTCCTGTCTATACCAGTATCAGCCGCCGGACCAGCACTCCCCAATATGATCCGTATGACCTGGATATTGAACTGAAACAAAAACTGAAAGACGCGGATGCCGCAAAAAAAGATTCAATCAAGAATGATGCACAGGATGTAACAACCATCAAGACGATTACCCTGACCAATGTACGTAAAGTGAAGACCGATGGTAAGCGGCCGAAAATCTGGAGTGTCAGCAATTTTGATTTCAATTATTCCTATATACAAACGGTAACGCATAATCCGCTGACGGAAAATGATGAACTTCGTCGTACCCGGGGAGCTATCGGCTATAGTTATGCCCCACAGGTGAAAACGGTGGAGCCTTTCCGTAAATTCATCAAATCCCGGTCGCCCTGGCTGGCATTGGTAAAGGATTTTAATTTTAATTATGCGCCATCACAGATTTCAATCAGGGCCGATGTATTCCGTCAGTTTGGTGCCACCCGTCCACGTAATGTAGGCGGCGGTCCTTACCAGATTCCCGAGACCTACAACAAATACTTTACGTTTGACCGGTATTATATTCTGCAGTGGAACCTGACCCGTTCCTTATCCATGGATTTCACGGCCACCAATAATGCAAGGATCGATGAACCTGAAGGCCGGATTGATACCAAGCTGAAAAAAGATTCGATCAAAACCAACCTGTTCAAGGGAGGCCGTAATACAAACTATGGCCAGGAACTGACCCTGAACTATAATGTACCTACTACAAAAATTCCGTTGCTCGACTGGACAACTGTACGGGCCAGTTATAATACCAAGTACAACTGGCTGGCGGCATCCCTGCTTGCCCGGAACCTGGGAAATACTTTATCCAATACACAGACAAGATCCCTGAATGGCGAATTGAAATTTGAAGAGCTGTATAATAAATGGCGCTTCCTGCGGGCAGTTGGCAGTGATGCGCCGAATACCGGCGGAGATAATTCCGGAGGAAATAAAGGGCAGAAAGGCGGCAAGGGTGGAAAGGCCGGTGATTCAAAAGCAGATGGTAAGAATGGTGATGGTAAAGGAAATACGGCTACAGGAGATACAAAAGGCGGAGACCAGATCAACAATCCGGCACAACCGGGTGTATCCGTTTCTGCTTCAGGTGTCAGCTACCGGATGGATACGATCCGGAACAAAAAAGGAAAGATCGTACGGATCAAAAAGCGCAAAATAAAAGTGCCGAAAGCACAGAAACCCATGCCGGAGATCGCGGCTGTGCCTAAGTTCTTCCTGCGGCTGGCTACTTCACTCAAGCGGGTGGGTATTCAATACACAGAAGACTATGGTACAACCTTGCCAGGTTATATGGACAGCACAGAAGTCTTTGGCACGAACCTGAAAAGCGGGCAGCCCGGATTAAAATATATTTTAGGTTATCAGCCCGATACGAACTGGATCAATAGTTTTGGTGCGAAGGGATTATTATCACGGGATTCACTGATCAGTGCCATGATCCAGCAACGCTATAACCAGCGGATGAACATAACGGCCCAGTTAAGTCCGTTCCGCGATTTCACTGTCGATGTGAACCTGGATAAAACCTTCGATAAACAATATTCGGAGTTATACAAAGACACAACCGGTTCTTCTGGTCTGGCCCGGTTGAATCCGTATGCACTGGGTAGTTTCAGTGTCAGTTATATCTCTTATCAGACCCTTTTCAGCAAATTTGACCCCAATGTGGTGTCTGCCACATTCAAACAGTTTGAAGCTAACAGGCGGATATTATCAGGCAAACTGGCCAGCAACAATCCATATGCGGCCGGCAATACAGTGGGTGCTGACGGATACGTGGAAGGCTATGGCCGCTATGCACAGGATGTGGTGATTCCGGCATTCATTGCAGCGTATACCAATAAAGACCCTGCCAGTGTGAAACTGGTCAAGAATTCAAACCCGAATATCAAGGCCAATCCATTCTCCGGTATTATACCAAAACCGAACTGGACCCTTACCTATACCGGATTATCAAGGTTACCGGGTATGGATAAAATATTCAGCAATGTAACGATCCGGCATGGATACCGGAGTACATTCAGCATGAACAGTTTTAATACCGCACTCTTGTTTACGGATCCCTTGCGGGTAGGTTATCCGAGCTTTACCGATACACTTACTGGTAACTATATCCCATACTTCCTGGTGCCCAATATCACGATACAGGAGAGCTTTGATCCGCTCATCCAGGTAGAACTGACGTTTACCAACCAGCTGACCACCGGCTTTGAGTTTAAGAAGAGCCGTACCCTCAGTCTCAGTCTGATTGATTATCAGCTGGCGGAGAACCGGTCAACGGAAGTTACCTTTAATTTTAACTGGCGTAAGAAGGGAATGCCCCTGATCAAACGTATTGGTAAAATGAAGCTGGATAATGATGTCACTTTCCGGCTGGATTTCAGTCTGCGGGATGATGCCACGGCCAACAGCAAACTCGACCAGGGAACTGCCTTTGGTACAGGCGGACAGAAAGTCATCCGCATTGCACCTTCCATTGATTATACCCTGAATAACCGGATCAGCATGAAACTCTTCTTCGAACAGAACCGGAATATTCCAAAGATCAGCAGTGCCTTCCCGATCACGAATACGAGAGGTAATTTGCAGGTGCGGGTGTCGCTGGCGCAATAGAGAGAAGTCGGCAGTTGGCAGTCGGCAGTTGGCAGTCGGCAGTTGGCAGTCGGCAGTCCACAGTAATTGCTAAGGTTCTATTTATTACAGCCTTGGAGATATTGTTATTGAAGGACGTAAGTCGAATGTCATAAACACGAATCAACAATTCAGCGATTTATTAAACCACGAAGTGGTGAAATGATTATAGTGAATCGGGACAGGAATGGTTTCACTTCGGAAACCCTGAAAGGGTGGAATTATTATATCAGATTCCGGGTGAACTCCAAAAAAGAAAAACCACCTCATCGGTGGTTTAATTATTTCTGAAACGTACTAAAATTATTCAGGCTGTTGGGGTGCTGGTGTACCAGTGGGAGATCCGTTGCGTTTGAAGAGCATCACATATCCGCAAAGATTTTTCTTCTTCTGTTTATTGACCTGTACCGGTTTCATCAGATGGAATTCAGAGAACTGCGGGATGTAAGAATACACAATCACATTGCCATCCACATCGCCCCATTTTTTCTGTTTAAATACCACTTGTTTTTCGTTCCAGTCGTACATGCGTACTTCATACAACCGGGAGCTGTAATCGCCGATAAAGACAAACTGGTACCAACTGCCCTGGGTCAGGGGGACGATCACAGGCATTTCAAATTCACTTTCCATATTGATGGATGCTTCCTTCAAAAGGATATACCCGTCATTCCCATATAAATTCTTAAGGCTGTCGGCCTGTTTGCTGATCAGCTCATTGCTGCAGGATTGTACACGGATCACATCCTGTGCCATCGAAGTAAGGCTGAGTGTAAGCAGGGAAATCAGTAAGAGGTACGGCTTTTTCATAACAGTGCTTATCAAATATTGGAGTGCTGACATAAAGTTACTACGTGTTTTACCGCTTGCTTACTATTTTGAACGCAATCTTACTGGTTTAAGTATTTTTTCTATGTTAAATACGGATATACACGGGGTCAACGGAAGTGATAGGGCGGAAGAACACCTAATATAGAAAGAAATTCCGATACTGCATAGTTCTGTTTACGATCAGGCGTTCGTATCCCGGTTGTAATAAAAGGAATTTGCCTGTCGCAGCGGTGTGAGGGTCAGGTCATTAATACAAACATGGGGTGGCAGGGACGCGCAGTAAAAAATCACATCGGCCACATCATCACCTGTCAGGGGGGTAAGGCCTTCATATATTTTTTTAGCCTGCACCGGGTCGCCTTTAAAACGGACCAGGGAAAATTCGGTTTCCGCTGCTCCCGGATGGATGGCGGTAACTTTTATACAATGCCGCAGCAGATCGATCCGCATGGCTTCACTGAGTGCATCCACGGCTGCCTTGGTGGCACAATACATATTTCCTTTCTCGTATACTTCTTTACCCGCAATGGAACCCAGGTTGATGATATGTCCCTGTTTGCGGGGAATCATCAATAGTGCTGCTGCCCGGGCCACATACATCACGCCTTTGATATTGGTATCGATCATCGTGTTCCAGTCTTCCAGGGACGCTTCTTCAAAATAATCGCGGCCCAGGGCAAGTCCCGCATTGTTCACCAGTACATCAATGGCTTTCCAGTCTTCCGGCAGGGAAGCAAAAGAATTAAAAACGGCTTGTTCATCCCGCACATCAAAGGGCAGGGCCAGTACGGCCACATTGTATTTGCTTTCCAGTGCTGCGGCGAGTTGATCCAGCCGTTCGGTTCTGCGGCCATTTATAATCAGGTCATATCCTTTGGCGGCAAATTTATAAGCAGCTGCTTTACCAAAACCCGAAGTGGCTCCGGTGATCAATACAATTTTTCCCATAATGAATCGGTTGAAAATGGACACAAGTTTACGCCATATTTGGCAGCTGTTTCAGGTTTTTTAGCGGATCAGGGTAACGGTACCTTTCTGGAAATAGGCTTTCCCGGTATAGTCTTCGGCACTGACCATCCAGACATAAACCCCCGTGCCCTGAAGTTCCCCTTTGATCCGGCCATCCCATCCCTGGCCATTGATACGGGTGGTGAAAACCAGTTGTCCCCACCGGTTATAAACACTGAAATAGTTGATCTGTTTCATGCCTACGGCAATGGGCTTAACCACATCATTCAGTCCATCATTATTGGGTGTAAATCCGGTGGGTACAAATACAGAAGGAACGGTTTTGAAAATGCGTACCGTGATGTAAGCTGAATCGGCACAACCGGCCTGGTCGGTAACAATCAGTTTATAACGGATAATATCAAAGCTGCCATCATAATTTCCGATCGGATCGGGGATGCTGGTACTGCTCAGGCTGGTGCCCGGCGTCCATAAATAATCGGTTCCCCCGGTTCCGTTGAATTGCAACGGCTGTCCCACAATAACGCTTGTATCGCGGCCTGCAAAAGCGACCACCTTGGGTAAGATGGTTACCAGGATGGTATCTTTTCCGGGTTTAGGACAGCCCTGGGTGTCGAAGGCGGAAAGGATATATTGTGTGGTTCCGGGTGGAGACGCCACCGGATTCAGTACTAAAGGATTGTCCAGGTAATTTGGAGGCGACCAGTTAAAGCTGCTCCCGGTTATTGACGCATTGAGCTGGACGGAAGCATTGTAGCAAATAGTAGGGTCCGGACCGGCATTAGCGACCGGGTATGGAACAGTAGTAACAATCACCTGATCAGTGGCCGAGCAGCCACCTACCGTGGATGTTACTGTGAATACGGTATTGGCATTGACCATGGCCCTGGGATTGATCAGGGTTGGATTGTCGACGTTTAGTGGCGGATCCCATGAATAGGAGAGTCCGTTAGTGACGGCACTCAGATGGATCGTGTCACCCCGGCAGATCGTGGTATCGGGAATGGCGGTGACACTAACGGCATCGATCACCCGAACATTGACCGAATCGCGGTTGACACATCCGTTCTCATTCAGGTTTACAAAATATAAAGTGGTAACCGGCGGTGTTACTGTAGGAGTGCCGGTATTGGCATTGATGATATTGGTTACGGGTGTCCAGCTGAAAAGGCCGCTGCCGGTAGTGCTGGCATTGAGTTGGACAGCATCATTGCGGCAGATCAGGGTATCCCGGAAACCGAGGGTAAGGATGGGTTTATCCAATACCGGTATGGTAACCTGGGCGGTATCCCGGCAACCTTTATTACTGGTTACAATTAATGTGACCAGGTTGTTGGCCGGTCCCGGATAAGTCCATTGCGGATTTTGAAGCCTTGATGTATCCGCCAGCGTACTGCCATCCCCGAAATTCCAGCTCCAACTGTTAACCGTACCATAACGGGTATTGGTGGTATCTGTAAACTGGAAGGGATTACTGAAGCAGCTGCCGGTATAAACAAAACCGGGGAAGAAACCAGGGAAGACCCCCACTTTGCGTACGACGGAGTCGGCACATCCGGTAGACCGGTTGATCACAAACTTCACATTGTACACGCCGGTATCCGGAAAAGTGAATGTCGGGTTATCAATATTGGCGGTATCATTGGTCAGTGTACCCACGCCAAAATCCCAGAACACATTGTTGGCCCCGGTACTGGTATGTGAAAACTGAACATTAAAGCCATCACAAGTGACAAAATCGGGAAGCGGGTTGGCAACAGTCAGCACACAGTCAGATACCTGTACAATCAGGTCTTTGCGGTGTGTACCGATTAAGCGGCCCTGGCGGTATACGTCAATACAGACACTGATTACATATTTTCCAAAGCCTGGAGCCATACCGGAGATTACCCCGGTTTGCCGGTTGATGCTTGCGCCTGTGCCAAAAGGGTTGCCCGCTGTATAAGGTGTGTTATAACCGACCGAACCATAAGGAGGTCCTGCCGGATCGTCGAAACCTGCATTAACAGATGCGCCACCGTTTAACGCATTACAGAGGCTATAGGCCAGTGAATCATTAGGGTCAGGATCAGTGGCGGAAAAATTCATGGTAAACGGGGCATTGCGGCAGATCACATTTACCGGGGCAAAAAAGCGGGGAGAAGAATCGTCTCCGGATGGCAGGAGATTGGTTCCCGGTATGACGCAACTATAAGTGGAACCGGTACTGTTGGCCATGTTTACAATCCCGTTAATCCGGCAACAGGTTTGGTAAGCCGCTGTATAACCATTCTGGTTGACCGGTAATTCAATGGTCAGGGAGTAGCTGGCATACGTATAGTCCAGTACGGGAGCGCCTTGTATACAGGTAGGTAAAACAATTGGTACAGGCAGTACACCGGGAGGAACATCCTGTGTAACCAGCCAGTTGTTATTAACGGCAGTACCAATGACTTTGGACCCGTTATCGTTGTTGTAAACTCCTATTACATAAGAAGGGGCAAACTGGGCGCCGGTAGGATCATCTCCCCTGAATAAGATCAGGGTAATGCGGTATAGTTTGGTATTGGGCGATCCTCCCGGGCCGACATAGGTATAGCGCATTTCACCCCCGATAATATGTGCCGCAAAGGAGGGCAGGGTGAAACTGAGTAAAAACAAAAAGGCCAGTAGAATTCGTTTCATGAATACAGTCGTCAGTTAATGTTTCTCCGTTCCCCGCAAAAATTCATCCAGAATCCGGTTACAGGTATCGGGTTCTTCCAGCATTCCCATATGGCCGGAATGGGGCAAAAGGTGAATATACGCTTTTTCCGGAAGGTGGCTTTGTTGCAGGCTATCTTCCGGGGATACGGCATTGTCCGATTTGCCGATGATAAAGAGCACAGGCACATGGGTTTGTCTGAGTACCTCGGTCCGGTCGGGCCTGCCGATCATGCCTTCGTAATAGGCGACCAGTGCCTCTTGGGTAAAACGGGAAAGTCCGGCTATTTGTTTTTCAATGAGGGCTGATTTTTTTTCTTTTGTTTCGGGTGCAAACAGGTTGGGTGTCGCCGTTTTTAGAAATTCAAAGGCACCATGTTCCCGGATAAAGGCAATCCCCTTGCGACGGGTTGCTTTTTTCTCTTCACTGTCCGCATAGGAACTGGAATGAAAAAGCCCGAATGCGTCCAGGTGGTTCCAGTATTTTTCTGCGAATGCAAGGGTGATATAGCCACCCATACTATGCCCGATCAGGGTGCAGGTATGAAGCCCTTCTTCGTGTACTATCGCATGAATGGTTTCAGCCATACCGGACATGCTCATGTCGGGTATCTGGGCTGATTCACCCGAACCGGGCAGGTCGGGTACAATGAGTTGATACCGGTCCTTCAGGTGGGTAATCAATCCATCCCACACATTGGCTTCTTCCCCAAACCCATGGACCAGGATAACCGGACGGCCCTGTCCATAAACACGGTAGCAGAATTTGCTGCCTTCATGGAGGATTTGTTTTTTCATATTTTTTATTGAAGTGCCGGAAATTTCTTTTTAAAATATTTATCACGGATTTTTAATCCAAGCACCCAACCGATGAAAAGAATGCTGAGTCCTCCCATTAGTTGAAAGAGCAGGTCGCCATAAAGAACATAAAATGACCGGGGTGTGGTGGTGGCCGGTATGGGTAACTGAATGGCGGCCGCGGTATTGTAGGGTTGTGGTTCAATTACATTGCCGTTGGGATCAATAAAACAACTGATGCCGGTGTTGGCGCTGCGGGCCACCCAGGTACGGGTTTCGATGGCCCTAAGCCGTGCATAATTCATGTGTTGCTTATGTCCAGGTGTTTTTTTCCACCAGCCATCATTGGTAATGATACAAATAAGATTGGCACCCTTTTTTACATATTTCCGCATAAAATCACCATAGATACTCTCATAACAGATGGAAGGGGCGATACGAAATCCGTTTTTTTCTTTCAACACATCGCGTTCATCCTGTTTGGCATAACCGGCCGTGGTACCACCAAACTTTTCAAACCAGCTGTCAATAAATTTCAGGAACCAGGGCAGGGTTTCCACTCCGGGTACCAGCATGGATTTATGATAATAGGCGGAAGCACCATTGCTGTCGAGCAGGGCAGATCCATTGTACGATTCATAAAACTGTCCGGAGAATTCTTTGCTGTACGTTGTTGCAGCCGGAAACTGCCGATAACTTTCCACCCCGGAAAACAAGGTCATTTTCGGATGGCGCTGCAAAAAGGCCCAGAGCGGATTCAGGAAATAATTGTCTTTAATTTTTGCTTCATCAATACCGGATCCCATATACAGGGCGGTTTCCGGCCAAACCAATAAGGAGGTCTGTGCATTTACTTTTGATTCACTGATCGCAAGCAGTTTTTGTAATTGGGCTTCAAAGGATCCGGTAACCTCGGAAACTTTTTCATACGGATCAATATTGGGCTGAACTACTACAATATTGTTTTCTGTGGAAGGAGTTGTTTTTACCAATGGGACCAGGAAAGAAATAATAATAGGAATAAACAAGGCGGCAACAGACATACCCAGGTAACGGTAAGAGCGGCCCCCGGAACGGTTCATATTGTCTTTGAAATAATGAAAGAGCAACAGATTTACCAGCAACACCCAGAAAGAACCACCACTGACGCCGGTATAGCTGTACCATTGTACCCATTCCGGGTGGGTGGCAAACGCATTGCCGAGAGTAAGCCAGGGCCAGCTCAGGCCCCAGTCCTGCAGGTGTATATATTCAAAACACATCCAGAACGCGATCAGGGCCATATACCCTGCTTTATCACCCAGCCATTTTTTCGCGATTTTAAATCCCAGCCAGGGCAAACACATCAGCAGGGAGTTGGCCAGGAAAGCCGCAACAGCCCCGGGTGCCGATGCATTCCAGATCCACCAGGTGGTGGTGACGTTCCAGACAAACATCGTGATATAGGTGTAGCCAAAAAACTTTTTGCGACTGGTTACAATGGTTTCCAGCCAGAGCAGGGGAATCCAGGCGACAAATAACAGGAAGTTGAGTGGCGATACCGGCCAGGCAGCCCATAAAAGCAATCCGCTGCCCAGGGACAGGAAGAGGTGAGTGTATCGTTTCAAGGGAGAAGTTTTGGTAAAAGTAGTGGCTGATGGTGAGAACACCAAGCTGTTGGTGATAACACCAACAGCAGGCTGATGGTGATAACACCATGGTGTTGGTGATAACACCAGGATGTTGGTGATAACACCAGGATGTTGGTGAAAACACCAGGATGTTGGTGAAAACACCAACATCAGCAGCATCAGCTACCAGTTACGAAACCTCGAACCTCGAACCTCGAACCTCGAACCTCCAACCTCCAACCTCCAACCTCCAACCTCCAACCTCCAACCCCGATGCAT
>CAZLRY010000047.1:7496-14916 GCA_964561675.1 uncultured Chitinophaga sp. | reverse complement strand
GTGCCGGTGGATACGATATCGCCGGGGAGCAGGGTCATGAACTGACTGATATAGGAAACGAGGAAGGGGATATTAAAGATCAGGTCATTGGTATTGCTGTCCTGCATCATCTTGCCGTTGAGGGTTAACCAGAGCCGGAGATTGTGGGGATCAGGAATTTCGTCTTTGGTGACGAGCCAGGGACCGATCGGTGCGAATGTATCACAACCTTTTCCTTTGTCCCAGGTACCGCCGCGTTCCAGCTGAAATTCACGTTCACTTACATCATTGTGCAAGGCGTAGCCCGCCACATAGTCCATGGCTTCACTCACTTCCACATAGGATGCTTTTTTCCCCATGATAAATGCGAGTTCTACTTCCCAGTCCGTTTTCACGGAATTCTTAGGAATCGTAATTGGATCATTGGGGCCGTTATAAGAAGTGGTTGATTTGAAAAAGATGATCGGCTCTTTGGGGATCGGGGCATTGGTTTCCTTCGCGTGTTTGGAATAATTCAGTCCTATGCATACGATTTTGGAAGGACGGGCCACCGGGGGACCTAAGCGGGTTCCTTCGGGCACTACTGGCAGTTTGCCTGCTGACATTTTCAGGAGCGCTGCAAGATCAGCGAGTCCGTTATCGGCGAAAAAGAGTTCATCATAATCCCGGTAGAAGGCACTCAGGTCATAATTGGTCCCGTTAATATGTATGCCGGGCTTTTCTTCCCCAGGTGCACCAAAACGAATCAGTTTCATATTGTGTATTAATTATTCAGTTTGATAAATCCGCCATCGATCGGATAATCGTTGCCGGTGATAAATGAAGCTTCGTCACTGCAGAGATAGAGCGCCAGGGCGGCTATTTCATCCACATGACCCATACGGCCGATGGGCTGGCTCTTTGATAACTTTTCAAACATTTCTGTTTCCTTACCCGGATAGTTCTTGGAAATAAATCCATCTACAAAAGGCGTATGGACACGGGCCGGAGAAATACAATTGCAACGGATACCAGCAGCCATAAAATCACGGGCCGTAGAGAGGGTCATACCCACAACGGCCCCTTTACTCATACTATAAGCAAAGCGATCGGTAATACCCACGGAGGAGGCAATGGACGCCATATTGAGGATAGCCCCTCCGGTTTGCTTCATTACGGGGATCACTTCATGCAGACAATTGTAAATCCCTTTTACATTAATCTCAAAAATGCGGGTGAAATCTTCCACCGCGGTGTTTTCCGCATTACCCACATGGGCTACCCCGGCATTATTTACCAGGATATGAATAGAGGGGAGTTGAGCCACTGCTGCTTTTACGGCCTGCTGATCGGAGACATTGCAACTAATAAATCCGGCATTGCCTCCGGCCGCTTTAATTTCTTCCACGGTTTGTGTGGCACCTTTTTCATCCAGGTCCAGTATATAAACCGAAGCCCCCTGTTTGGCGAATAGCGTGGAGATCGCCCGGCCGATACCACTACCTCCACCGGTCACGAGGGCTGTTTTATTGGATAGGGAAAACATGATTGATAATTATATCAGTTTAATTGAAAGATCTGTTGCATCATTACCCATTTTTCTCCAGGAGCGGCCCAGGGTAAGGGTTGCTGGAATTTCCACATCAGTTGCTCCCATTCCTGTACGGCTGGATCAGATGCATCCGCTGCTGCTTTACGGGCCGGATCAAAATTGTCGGTGGTTTCCATAATCATAAATAGCCGGTTGCCCGTGCGGTAAATTTCCATCTGCAGGATACCGGCGGCTTTGATGCTTTCGGGTATCCCGGGTAACTGGGCTCCGGGCTTATGCCATTTCTCATATTCGGCGATCAATGTGGGATCATCCACGAGATCAAGGGCCAGACAATAACGTTTCATCGGATTATGTTTATGGTTGACTTTTTCTGGGCTTCATTCAGGTTCTTCACTTTGTACCCTTTCAATCCGAATAAAAGTATTACTGCAAAACATAATAAAGGTACAATATAGGCCAACTGAATGTTCCCTGTACTGTCTGCAATCCAACCGAAAACCGGAGGAAGAATGGCGCCACCCACAATGGACATGATGATGAGACTGCTGCCATACTCTGTATCCGTACCCAGGTCTTTAATACCCAGGGAGAAAATCGTCGGGAACATGATGGACATAAAAAAAGCGATACCGATGACGGCTATCAGAGCCGGTATTCCGGAAGCAAACATCGCCACGGCACATAAAACAATATTGATAAGTGCATAAATGGATAAGAGGCGGGCGGGTTTTACCATTTCCACCATCAGGTAAGTACCAAAGAAGCGGCCAAACATAAAGGCGAGCCCGCAACCCCATCCGAGAAAAATTCCGGCCACTCTATCACTTACCCCTGCGGCTTTTGGCGCATAGAGGAGGAAGAAACTGAATACACAGACCTGGGCACCGACATAAAAAAACTGTGCCACCACTGCCCAGGATAAATGAGCGTGTCGAAACGCATGCAGGATGGATTTACTTTTCTCTTTACCTGTTTTTTCGGTCTGTTTTACTTCCGGCAAATGGGTGAACCAAAAGATAATGGCGACTAATAAAATACAAAGTCCCAGGATCAGGTAGGGCGTCTTTACTGTTGAGGCTTCAGCAGCCAGGGCCAGTTTACGGGCTTCTTCGGTCATACCGGCCAGTTCGACGTTTGAATAATCCTTTGTAAGAATAAGGTTCACCCCGATTATGGGGGCCATGGTGGCGGCGAGTCCGTTAAAGGATTGCGACAGGTTCAACCGTTGTGTGGATGTTTCCGGATCACCCAGCAGATCGGCATACGGATTTGCCGCCGTTTCCAAGAATGTGAGTCCGCTCGCAATCACAAATAAAGCACCCAGAAAAAATGCATATTGCTGGGTATTGGCAGCCGGTATAAAAAGAAAGGACCCAATAGCAAAGAGGACCAGTCCCAGGATCACCCCCGCTTTATAACCGAATTTTTTCATCACATATCCGGCCGGCAGGGCCATCAGGAAATAGGCGATGAACACGGCACTATCCACGAAGGAAGACTGTAATGTATTTAATGTAAAAGCCTTTTTCAGGTGTTTGATCAGGACCGGATCCAGGTTATGTACAAATCCCCAGAAGAAAAACAGGGAAGTGACCATGATAAAGGCGAACCGGTACTTCTTGCTCGTTAATGCAGCCATGTTGTTGGTTGAATCGTTAGTATATATTGACAAAAAAATTAAATACCTGAACGGATGATCCCCAGTTCGAGTCCGCGTAATTCGGCCAATCCTCTTAACCGGCCGATGGCCGAATAACCCGGATTGGTTTTCTTTTTCAGGTCATCCAGCATCTGGTGACCATGATCGGGTCGCATGGGAATAGAAATTTTCCGTTTATCCATCACCCGTACAAGTTCACTGATCACGGCATACATGTCCACATCCCCTTCCAGGTGATTGTCTTCATAAAAATCACCCCACTCATTTCTTCGGGTACTCCGCAGGTGAATGAAATTGATCCTGTCACCAAATTCCCTGACCATAGCCGGCAGCTCATTATCGGGACGCACCCCAAATGAACCGGTACAGAAACAAAGTCCATTATGCAGGGAAGATACAGCTTCAATGAGCATACGGATATCCTGTGCTGTACTGACCACCCGGGGCAGACCCAGGATCGGGTATGGAGGATCATCCGGATGAATGACCATCATTACACCGGCTGCTTCTGCCACCGGCACCACTTCTTTCAGGAAATGAATGAGGTTTGACCGCAACCGGTCGGCATCAATATCTTTATAGGCAGCCAGTGCCTGGCGGAACTGCTCAAGGGTAAAGCTCTCTTCACTACCCGGCAGACCGGCAATGATATTGCGTTGCAGTAATTCCTTTTCATCTTTTGACATGCTGTCAAAGCGCTCCCTGGCCCTGACCAGTTCGGCGCCACTGTATTCATCGGCGGCTCCTTTGCGTTGCAACATATACACATCAAAGGCCATAAACGCGGCTTTCTCAAATCGAAGTGCTTTACTTCCATCTTCCACAGTGAAAGCCAGATCGGTCCGGGTCCAGTCGAGCACCGGCATGAAATTGTACGTAACAATCTTTACGCCGCAGGCACCGAGGTTGCGGACCGACGTTTTATAATTTTCAATATAGGTTTCGAATCCGGGTGTCTGTGTTTTAATCCCTTCATGCACCGGCACGCTTTCCACCACGGACCATACCATCCCGGCGGCTTCCACTTCGTCTTTGCGCTTATTGATTTCCTCCACGGTCCACACTTCCCCATTGGGAATATGGTGCAGGGCGGTGACCACCCCGCTGCATCCGGCCTGACGGATATCCGACAAACTCACCGGGTCTTTGGGACCATACCAGCGCATGGTTTGTTGCATTGAGACTACATCGCTCATCTCCGTTCGTTTTGTTTTATTTTGTTTTTTTTAGAGCGAAGCTCACCCTTCGGCACGCTCCCCGCATTTGGCGGGACAAGCAGGGTGACACGAACCTTTAGGACTTTACCTACTCACTACTCACCACTCACCACTCACCACTCACTACTCACCCCTCACTTCAACTCCAGCACCACCACACTCTTTGCCGGCAGTTCCACTACCAGGTCATTGCCTTCTTTTTTGGCTCCGGTAAAGGGCATGATCTTTACGGCTTCGGGTTTGTCAAAGCTGTTCACATCGGTGAGTTTGGAAGAGGTCAGGATTTGTCCAGTGACATTCGTCCATTTCACACCGGGTAAGGCGGCTCTGAAACTGATCTTGTTACTCGGATCGATATTGACAAATGAGATATGAACAACACCGGCAGAATCGATGGATGCCGAGATGTTCAGGGCTTGTATTTTAGCGTCCCCGTTTTTATACAACGGTGAAGTGAATGCTACATTCAGTCTTTTGGCATCATGATGCACTTTAAACAGATCGAATACATGATAAGTGGGTGTTAAAAGCATCTGGCGCCCCTGGGTCAGTACCAGTGCCTGGAGTACGTTAACAGTTTGCGCGAGGTTGGCAAGTCTGACGCGATCACTATGGTTATTAAAAATATTCAGCGTGGTAGCCGCTACGATCGCATCACGCAGACTATTTTGCTGATAAAGAAAACCAGGATTCGTACCCGGCTCCACATCGGTCCAGATACCCCACTCATCCACGGCCAGAGCTACTTTTTTATTGGGATCATACTTATCCATGATGGTACTGTGACGGGTCACCAGTTCTTCCATATACAGACAGTTCTTCATCGTGGTGAAATACTCTTTCTCATCAAAAGCGGTAGCCGATCCTTTCTTGCCCCATGAGCCGGTTGGAATCGTATAATGATGGAGACTCAGTCCCCACATATCATTCACATGCACTTTCTTCATCATCACTTCGGTCCAGTTGTAATCGGAGGAACTGGCACCGCCTGCTACTTTCATCAGCGGGGCGTTCCGGTAATTGCGTGCATATACGGCATAGCGTTTATATTGGTCAGCATAAAATTCAGCCGTCATATTACCGCCACAACCCCAGCTTTCATTGCCCACTCCCCAGAACTTTACACTCCAGGGTTCTTTACGTCCGTTTTGTGCACGCAGATCCGTCATCGTGCTTTTGGCATCGGAGTTCAGGTACTCCACCCACTTGGCCATTTCTTCCACGGTACCGCTACCCACATTACCGGAGATATAGGGTTCTGTTTTGAGCAGCGTACAGAGTTCGAGAAACTCGTGGGTACCAAAACTATTATCCTCGGATACACCACCCCAATTCGTGTTTACCATATAGGGGCGTTCTTTACGCGGACCTATTCCATCACGCCAGTGGTATTCATCCCCAAAACAACCACCCGGCCAGCGGAGGTTGGGAATATTAATTTTTTTCAACGCTTCTACGATATCCAGGCGGATACGGTCTTTCTTGGGCACTTGCAACGTATCACTTACCCAGAATCCGTCATAGATACAACGACCCAGGTGTTCGGAAAAATGTCCATAAATATGACGACTGATGACGGCAGCGGGAGTTTGTCCGTCCACTACTGCATTTACCTGTAACTGTGCCGGAAGCAGACTGCTCAGCAGCAGTCCGGCCGATAAGAATAAACTGGCTTTTTTCACGATGGTATATTTAATTATTTAACGATTGCTTTAACCCCTTTCCGGGCTGACAGTCCCGAAAGGTTAAAAGTACCTAAAGATATGACCCGGTAGGATTCCAGCACATGAAAAAAATTGGCGGGCCGGTTGTATCCTCGACGTACACTGCAATTGAATGATTTCGGCCAATACCCTTTTTTTATTCCCCTTTAGCGGCTAATTTTGGCGCCACTCCCGGTATAACATATGACTAAAGCATTACTCTTTGATCTGAATGGCACGATGGTGGATGATATGCACTATCATATTAAAGCCTGGCACCGGATTACCCATGAACTGGGCGGACAACTCAGCCTGGAAGCTGTAAAAGCAGAATGTTATGGCAAAAATGCAGAAGTGCTCGAACGCATTTTTCCCGGGCGTTTTACCCTGGAAGAGAAAAGCAAACTCAGTATCGAAAAAGAAATCCAGTACCGGCGCGAGTTCAAACCCTATCTCAAACTGATTGACGGACTGGATCTGTTCCTGGAAAAAGCCAAAGAGAAAGGATGGAAAATGGCCATCGGTTCCGCCGCTATCATGTCCAATGTGGATTTTGTACTGGATGGTCTGCATATCCGGCATTATTTTGATGCAGTGATCAGTGCAGACGAAGTGACAAACAGTAAACCGGATCCGGAAACTTTTTTACGATGTGCTGCTGCCATCGGGGCAGATCCTGCACGCTGTATCGTATGGGAAGATGCCCCCAAAGGGGTGGAATCCGCCCTTAATGCCGGTATGAAATCAGTGGTGCTGACCACCATGCACGAAGCCCATGAATTCAGCCAATACCCTAATATTCTGCTGTTTACACGTGATTACAGCCACCCCGGCCTTCAACAAATCCTGGATAATAATTAATAAATGTATTTTTTACACTTATTAATTATTTCCCTATATTCGGTTTTTATTCAGCTTGTCATACACCGAATATGGAACCAGCAACTTATGTGATCGGCGCCGACTTTGGAACAGATTCAGTCCGCTCCGTAATTATCAACAGCAGTAACGGTCAGGAAATCGCTTCCTCCGTATTTTATTACCCCCGCTGGAAACAGCATTTATATTGTAACCCGTCCAGCCAGCAATACCGCCAGCATCCGCTCGATTACCTCGAAGGGATTGAAACATCGGTACGTCATTGTGTGGAACAGGCCGGACCGGAAGTAGCTAAACGTATTAAAGCAATTTCAGTAGATACTACGGGGAGTACACCCGTAGCCGTGGATAAAACCGGTACCCCGCTTTGCTTTTTACCGGGGCTGGAAAATAATCCCAATGCCCTGTTTGTACTGTGGAAAGATCATACGTCCACCGGTGAAGCAGA
>CAZLRY010000047.1:3915-7396 GCA_964561675.1 uncultured Chitinophaga sp. | reverse complement strand
CTCGAAGCCGGACAATCCGCTTTTGGTGATGCCTATGCCTGGTTTAAAAATTTACTCAGCTGGCCTTTACAGGAAATTGAAGACGAAATGCTCCGGAATAACATCACAGACAACCTGATTATCCGGCTTTCAACGGAAGCGGCAAAAATTCCGCTGAACGAAAAAGATGAACTGGCACTTGACTGGCTCAATGGTCGCCGCACCCCGGATGCCGATCAACTGGTAAAAGGCGCATTCACCGGGCTTGATCTGAGTACTGATGCCCCGCGTATGTTCAAAGCACTGGTGGAAGCCACTTGTTTTGGGGCTAAAGCCATTACTGACCGTTTTGTTGAAGAGGGCATCCCGGTAAAAGGACTGATTGCCCTGGGCGGGGTGGCCCGTAAATCGCCGTATGTAATGCAGACCATGGCCGATGTAATGAATATGCCGATCCGCATACACAGCAGCGAACAGACCTGTGCCGCCGGTGCTGCTATGTTTGCCGCAACGGCTGCCGGCCTCTACCCCACTGTGGAAGCAGCCATGCAGGCCATGGGACAGGGTTTTGATAAGGAGTATAAACCCATTCGCAAAAATGTGGCGCTCTATAAAAAGAGATTTAAACGATATAAAAAACTGGGCGTATTCGTGGCCCGTTAAGTTTACCGACAACGATTCGATATGAGTAAATACACACATATTCAGGAAGAAGCCTATGCCGCCAATATGCAGTTGCCGCAACTGGGACTGGTACTGTTTACGTTTGGTAATGTCAGTGCTGCCGATCATTCACTGGGCGTATTCGCTATCAAACCAAGCGGCGTGGCTTACGAAGAACTGAGTCCTGATAAAATGGTGATCGTGGACTTTGACGGTATTACCGTTGAAGGCCTGCTTCGCCCTTCATCAGATACTAAAACGCATGCGGTGTTATACAAACACTGGAATAAGATTGGCGGTGTGGTACATACACACAGTACCTATGCAACAGCCTGGGCACAAGCGCAGCGCGATATCCCCATCTTTGGAACCACCCATGCGGATTACAATACCGTGGATATTCCCTGTGCTCCACCGATGAGCGATGAAATGATTAAAGGGAACTATGAACATGAGACCGGCTTCCAGATCCTGAACTGCTTTGCGGATAAAAAGCTTAATTACGAAGAAGTGGAAATGGTACTCGTGGGCAACCATGCCCCCTTTACCTGGGGAAAGAATGCCGCCAAAGCCGTTCATAACAGTGCGGTGCTGGAATTCATTGCTAAAACGTCCCTGTTGACTGAACAAATCAATCCCAATGCACCAAGATTAAAAGATGCGCTCAAACAAAAACATTACGAACGGAAACACGGACCGGACAGTTACTACGGACAATAATTTATTTATAATTCAACAAGCTATATGAAAAAAACAGGTCTATACGTATTGGCGGCCCTTGCCCTGCAACTGGCTGCCTGTAATAACAGTAATGAAAAAGAACAAAAAGACGGTACCGCTCAGTTAAACGCCAAGCCGGGTATTGGTGAAATGCCATTCGGCACTTTCGAGGGTAAGCCGGTAACCGAATATACACTGACCAACGCATCCGGTATGCAGGTTAGCATCATTAACTATGGCGGAGCGATCAGTAAACTCATCACGCCGGATAACAAAGGCAAGATGGGGGATGTAGTTTTTGGTTTCGCTAACCTGGAAGGGTTTCAGCAAAAAGGCAATCCCTATTTCGGCGGATTGATTGGCCGTTATGGTAACCGTATTGCCAAAGCCGGTTTCACGCTCGATGGTAAAAAATATACCCTTGCTGCCAACAACGGTGTCAATGCCCTGCATGGTGGCATTAAAGGGTATGATAAAGTATACTGGAATATCGAGAAGCAGGCCGGCGACAGCAGCCTGAAACTGACTTATACCAGTCCGGACGGGGAAGAAGGGTATCCCGGTACTTTAAAAATGGAAGTGATCTATACTCTTACATCAGCCAATGAACTGAAGATCGACTACAGCGCCACCACTGATAAATCAACACCGGTAAACCTGACCAGTCATGCTTATTTTAATTTAAGTGCCGGTGCTGACAGCACCATCCTCGGACATGAACTGATGATGAAAGCGGCGCAATACACACCGGTTGATTCTACGTTGATTCCAACCGGTAAAATTGAAGCAGTGGCCGGTGGCCCGATGGATTTCAATACGGCTAAACTCATCGGCCGCGATATTGAAAAAGTAAGCGGCGGCTATGACCACAACTGGGTACTGACCCGCAGTGGAACCGGATTAGAACTGGCCGCGAAACTGGTACACCCCGGCAGCGGACGTGTGATGGAAGTGTTCACGACCGAACCCGGACTTCAGTTTTATTCCGGTAATTTCCTGGATGGCACACTCACCAATACCAAGGGTGGTGTAAAATATGTATGGCATGGTGCCCTTTGCCTGGAAACCCAGCACTTCCCGGACAGCCCGAATCAGCCTTCGTTCCCAAACACGATTTTAAAACCCGGTGAGACCTATCACCATACCTGTGTTTATAAATTTTCTACTCAACCATAGTTGTCAAAACACCCTTTATGCAATTACCTGATTTAAAAAAATGGTCTGTCTGGTTTGTCACCGGCAGTCAGCACCTGTACGGGGAAGAAACCCTGAAGCAGGTGGATGAACATTCTGCGAAGATCGCAGACACCCTAAATGCATCTAAACATATTCCAGTACAGGTGATCTTCAAACCCGTGGTAAAGACACCGGAAGAGATCTATAATCTGATCAATGCGGCCAACAATGATACCAGTTGTATCGGTATTATTACCTGGATGCATACTTTCTCTCCCGCCAAGATGTGGATCAACGGGCTGAAGATCCTGCGCAAGCCGATGTTGCACCTGCATACACAGTTCAACCGCGATATTCCCTGGAGTACCATTGATATGGACTTTATGAACCTGAACCAGAGTGCGCATGGAGACAGGGAGTTTGGCTTTATCATGAGCCGGATGCGGATGAACCGTAAAGTGGTGGCTGGTCACTGGCAGGATCCGGAGGTACAAAAGAAAATTAATATATGGGCCCGTGCGGCTGCCGGCTGGCAGGACTGGCAGGGAGCCCGCTTCTGCCGCTTTGGTGATAATATGCGCCAGGTAGCAGTAACCGAAGGTGATAAAGTGGAAGCCGAAATAAAGTTCGGTTACAGTGTGAATACCTACGGCGTAGGTGACCTGGTGGCGGTAATCAATAAAGTAAAGAATGCGGCGATAGATGAGCTCATTGCGGTATACAATAAAGAATATAAACTGGCGCCTTCTTTGAAGAAAGGCGGCAAACAATATGAGTCATTAAGGGATGCGGCTAAAATTGAAATCGGCATGCGTACCTTCCTTGAGCAGGGTGGCTTCAAGGGTTATACCGATACGTTTGAAGACCTGCATGGGATGCGGCAGTTGCCCGGTATTGCATCACAACGCCTGATGGCAGAAGGCTATGGCTTTGGTGGTGAAGG
>CAZLRY010000047.1:2422-3815 GCA_964561675.1 uncultured Chitinophaga sp. | reverse complement strand
GTGGATATGGGTAATCGTTTCCGTCTGTTGGTGAATGAAGTGGAAGCGGTGAAGCCGGTAAAAGCGTTGCCAAAACTGCCAGTAGCCCGTGTATTATGGAAACCGATGCCGGATATGGTCACCGGTTGCAGTGCCTGGATACTGGCCGGCGGTGCACACCATACCTGTTACAGTCAGAATCTCAGTTCCGAAGGAATGCAGGACTTTGCTGAAATGGCCGGAATTGAATTTGTCCTTATCGGTAAAAACACGAATCTTTATCAATTCAAGAACGAATTGCGCTGGAACGACGCCTCTTTTAAATAAATAACCAAAAAACAATTGACATGAGTGGTATTTCAACCCTTGATATTCTCATTTTCGTCATTTATTTCATCCTGGTAGCCGGTTATGGTTACTGGGTCTATAGCAAGAAAAAGAAAGCAACTGTAACCGCTTCACACGATTATTTCCTGGCCGAAGGTTCGCTGACCTGGTGGGCTATCGGGGCTTCTCTGATTGCTTCCAATATTTCGGCCGAACAGTTTATCGGAATGAGTGGTAACGGTTATTTCGTAGGGATCGCGGTTGCGGCCTATGAGTGGATAGCGGCGTTGGCCCTGATCATTATCGCGGTCTGGTTTATGCCGGTATACCTGAAGAACAAGATTTATACCATGCCGCAGTTCCTGAAACGGCGGTATAATGAAAGTGTATCACTGATCATGGCGATCTTCTGGTTATTGCTTTATGTGTTTGTCAACCTGACGTCTATTCTTTATCTCGGTGCGATTGCCATCAGCGGACTGATCGGACCTGAATACCTGCACGTGGTCATGGTGGGGCTGGCCGTATTTTCCCTGATCATCACCCTCGGTGGTATGAAAGTGATCGGGTATACGGATGTGATCCAGGTAGCCGTACTGATCATTGGTGGTTTTGCTACCATCTATTTCGCCCTGACCATTGTCAGTGAAAAATTCGGACTGGGCAGCGATGCTGTTGCAGGTTTCAAAACCCTGATGCAGCAGGCGCCGGATCATTTCCATATGATCCTGCAGAAACCTACTGCTGCTTCTTCCCAGGAAGATGTCAACAAATACCTGATCCTTCCCGGTATCGCCATGTATTTTGCCGGTCAGTGGATCGTGAACCTGAACTACTGGGGTTGTAACCAGTATATCACACAGCGTGCCCTCGGCGCTGACCTGGAAACAGCCCGTAAGGGGATCCTGTTTGCCGGTTTCCTGAAACTGCTGATGCCAATCATTGTGATGCTGCCAGGTATTGCCGCCTATGTATTACATCAGAATGGGCATTTAGAAAGTCTGCGTGGTATGGATGACGCCTACTCAGCTATTCTCGGATTCCTGCCATCCGGTTTAAAGGGACTGGCCATTGCAGCCCTGACCGC
>CAZLRY010000047.1:0-2322 GCA_964561675.1 uncultured Chitinophaga sp. | reverse complement strand
CAGAAGTACACCGGCTTTATCAGTCCGGGTGTATTTGCCATGTTTATCCTGGGTATGTTCTGGAAACGCACCACCGGTACTGCAGCTGTAGCCGGTCTGCTCACCGGATTCTTACTGGCTATCTTCTTCAATAGTTTTGCGGTTCCGTTGATGGGTAATGAGACCATTTTATATACTGCTTTCAAAAACAAAGACGGTATTTATGAAATTCCGTTCCTTATCAATATGGGATGGGCCTTCTTCTTTACGATGGTTGTCATGATCGGTATCAGCCTGGGCGGACCGAAAGTAAATCCGAAGGCCTTTGAACTGGATAGTGAGATGTTTAAGGTGAAACCCGGTATCCTGATCATGATTGTGACCACGATCATGATCCTGGCCGCTTTATATATTAAATTCTGGTAACCGGAAATTATCAGGATTATGGCCATTGATTTATATAAAAAAGAGGACCATTTACTACTCGCAGTAGACTGTATCATTTTCGGTTTTGACGGCAGCCGGCTGAAAGCCCTGTTGGTCAAACGGAATCTTGAACCCGGACTCGGCAAGTGGTCACTCATGGGTGGTTTTGTGAAGAAAACGGAAAGTGTGAAAGATGCGGCTACCCGGGTGCTGAACCTGCTGACCGGTCTGACCGATGTGTATATGGAAGAACTGGGTTGTTTTGGGAACGTGAACCGTGATCCCGGCGGCCGTGTGGTGTCCATTGCCTTTTTTGCCCTGATCAAGATCAACGACTACAGTGAGTCGCTGATGAAAGAACATAATTCCAAATGGTTTGAACTGGATCATCTTCCCGCGCTCTTATTCGATCACGGGGAGATGATCCGGCAGGCCAAGGAAAAATTAAAAGATAAAGTATCCACGCATCCGGCAGGCTTTACCCTGCTGCCGCGCAAATTCACCCTGCAGCAGTTGCAGGGACTTTACGAAGCCATTTATGAAAAAGAAATGGACAAGCGCAATTTCACCCGGCGGATTCTCGAACTCGGCATCCTGAAAAAACTGGAAGAGAAGGAAAAGGAATCATCCAGGAAAGGGGCTTTTCTTTTTGTTTTTGAAAAGACCAGGTATGAGAAGCTTGCGAAAAAAGGTTTCCGGATTATCTGATCGCCGTCTGCACAACTTTATTCCCTTTTGTTTTTTCCGTCCAGTGTCACTATCTGCAACCAAAAATGCTCAATGGCATTCACGGCTTCGAGGAATTTGAAAACCTCGACCGGTTTGGTGATATAGCAATTGGCATGGTGTTTATACGAAAGGGAAATATCCTTTTCAGAGGATGAAGTGGTGAGCATGATCACCGGGATATGCCTCACCCGGTCGTCATTCTTTACTTCCTGCAGTACTTCAATACCGCTTTTAAGTGGCAGATTGATATCCAGCAGTATAATATCCGGTTCTTTGGCATCCTGGTAGGGGGCTTGTTTGAATAAAAAGTCGAGGGCCTCTTTGCCATTCCTCACCACGCTGAATTTATTGAGGATTTTACTTTCTTCAAAGGCTTCCAGTGTCAGGACAATATCCCCTTCATTATCCTCTACCAGTAAAATATGTACTTCTTTCATAATTAATCATTCTGTTTTGGAATGGTAAAATAAAAACTACTGCCCGCACCAGGGGTGGATTCCACCCAGACCTGTCCGTTCAGCTTCTCTATAATTCGTTTAACAATAGCGAGTCCTATACCGGTGCCTTCATAAGCGGCACGCGAATGCAATCGCTGAAAGATTATAAATATTTTTTCATAGTTTTCTTCTTCGAGTCCGATCCCGTTATCAGCTGTTTTAATCTGCCAGTAATCCTGACCTTCTTCAGCTGTAATGCTGATTCGGGGAGGCTCGTCCTTCCGGCTGTACTTAAGTGCGTTGCCGACCAGGTTATGCAATACCTGTAAAACTGCAGACCGGTTCGAAAACAGCAATATACCGGGCTGACATTGGATGACGCCTTTTTTTTCCTCCAGCTGGCTTTTCAATAACTGGCACACCTGGTCTGTTATTTCCCCGAGGCTGAATGACTCAAATTTATCCGTATCATATTTCCCGGCTCTCGAAAAATCCAGCAGCCCGTTTATAATATGCTGCAGGTGAGTGGCCCCATCTACGGCAAAATGGATATATTCTTTCCCTTTATCATCCAGGGCCGTTACATATTTTTTTTCAAGCAGACTTAAAAAACCGGAGATAGTCCGCAAAGGAGTTTGCAAATCATGTGAAATGATAGAGGCATATTGTTCCAGGTTACTGTTTTTATCATACAAGTCCATCTGCATCAGCCGTTGTTTCTCCATACTGCCTGACAAACCATTCATCAGTT
>CAZLRY010000046.1:0-14933 GCA_964561675.1 uncultured Chitinophaga sp. | reverse complement strand
ATCTTTCCCTTCTGCAGCACCACAATCTCATCCGCATGACGAATGGTACTCAGCCGGTGCGCAATCACGATACTGGTGCGGTTCTGCATCATATTGTTGATGGCATCCTGTACCAGACGTTCACTTTCGGTATCAAGTGATGAAGTGGCTTCATCGAGAATGAGGATCGGGGGATTTTTTAATACGGCACGGGCAATCGTCAGACGCTGTCTTTCGCCGCCACTGAGTTTCGCTCCCCGGTCGCCGATATTGCTTTTATAGCCATCTTCTTTCTTGAGAATGAAATCATGGGCATTGGCAATTCGGGCCGCTTCTTCAATCTGTTCCTGCGTGGCCCCTTGCTGTCCAAGGGCAATGTTATTGCCAATCGTATCATTGAACAGAATCGGCTCCTGCGTTACAATACTCATCAGGCTGCGTACAGATGTCAGGGAGTAGTCTTTGATATTCACGCCATCAATCAATACCTCACCGCCGGTTACATCATGAAAACGCGGTACCAGGTCGGCTAGCGTGGACTTACCGGCACCGGAAGAACCAACCAGGGCGACCGTCTTCCCTTTCTCGATCGTCAGGTTGATATTATCCAGGATCACCACATCCTCATAAGAGAACTGCACATTCCTGAATTCAATCTTATCATTGAAGGCGGGTAATAATTTACCATTGGGATTATCATCCACCGTTACGGGTGTATTCAGGATCTCTTCGATACGACCAATCGCCGCGGCGCCTTTGCGCATATTGCTGAATGAAGTGGACAGCGTTTTAGCCGGATTGATGATATTGTAAAAGACACCGAGGAACATCAGAAAGGCCGAGGCTTGCAGCAACTGGTTTTTTAACACCATCACCCCGCCAAAATAAAGTACCGCGGTAAACAAAGCCACACCCATCACTTCCGATAGCGGGGAGGCCAGATCACGACGGTAACTGATTTTATTTTTGGAACTCAGTAGTTCTTCATTACTCTTAAAGAATTTACCCCTCAATATTTTCTCCACGTTAAAGGCCTTGATCACACGTAAGCCACCCAGTGTCTCATCGAGGGTAGACAGCGTTTCGCCGTACTTACTGGCCACATCCTGCGAATGCCTTTTCAACGAACGGGTGATTCGCCCGATCACAAGGCCAAGCACCGGAATAAGCATCAGGATCAGTAAGGTCATCTGGTAACTGATCAGCAATAAAGCCGTCAGGGTGATAATGATATTCAGCGGATCGCGGATCCAGCCTTCCAATGTGCCTACCACGGAAGTCTCTACTTCATTCACGTCATTGGTCATACGGCTCATCAGGTCACCCTTGCGCTTTTCATTAAAAAAACCAATGGGTAGCCGTAATACTTTATCATACAGTTCTTCCCGCAACTGGTTCACCACTTTATTCTTGAGCGGATTGAGCACATAGTAGGAGAGGTAGATAAACAGATTCTTCAGCACCACAAAACTGACCAGGAAAATACAGATAAAGGCCAGGGTGGTTACTTTCCCGTTATTGATCAGGGACTGGTTCAGGAAATCATTGATGGACTGAATCAGAAAATTACTGCTGGTTTTGCCCAGCTGGTTACAGTCGATACATTCCGGCCGGGAATCGGTAAAGATCACCTGCAGGAAGGGGCCCAGCATTCCGATGGAAATGATGGAAAAGATGATGCCCAGTACGGTGAACAGGAAATAGAGCACAATCTTGCCCCTGAAGGGGGCCATATATTTAAAAATCCGGGAATATTGCTTCATTCGTAAAGAGTAATGGAAACGGGGCAAAGTAACTACTTTTGCAGCGACTGCCGAAGTTTAGTCCGGCAGACGGTAATAACTCAATTTATATGGAAGAAGGTAAAAGACAGAAACAGATCGGCGGACTGCTGAATGAAGAGATAAACGTCATTTTTCAGCGGCTGGGGCTGAATATGATTGACGGGGGAATGGTGTCCATTTCCTCGGTGAAAGTGACCCCCGACCTCCTCGAGGCCCGGATTTATGTGAGCTTTTTCCAGGTAAAGGACCCGGCTGCCGCCCTGCAGAAAATTGAAGACCGCCATCATGAAATTAAAAAGGAACTGACGGCCAGCGTGCGGCACCAGCTCCGCAGCATGCCTGTACTGAAATTCTTCCAGGACGACACCCTGGATCATGTATTTAAGATGGAAGAAATCTTCAAAAAAATCGAAGAAGACCGGAAACATGAGCCCGGAAAATAAGCGGATTTCAGCCGCTTCCGCTATTCATAAATAAATCCATAGCTGTTGAATTTTCTTTTTGCCTGGCGTTATTTTAAAGCAAAAAAATCCACCAATGCCATTAATATCATTGCGTGGACCAGCATTGGCGCGATCATTTTCGGCACGGCCGTTCTGATCCTCGTACTCAGTGTATTCAATGGTTTCGAAGGACTGGTCAAGTCCCTCTATTCCACTTTTTATACCGACCTGAAAGTGGCCCCGGCTACAGGCAAACTCATGACGCTCACGCCTGAACAGGTGCAGCAGCTGAAAGGAGTGGCCACGATCCGCAATTTTTCCATGGTGATTGAAGACAAGGCCCTGGTGCAAAACGGAGCTGACTACCAGACGGTAATCTACCTGAAAGGAGTAGATGAAAATTACCGTTTTACCACCGGAGTGGCCGATCACCTGGTCAACGGGGAGTATAACCTGGGTACAGTAGATGATCCCCGCCTGATCCTTGGCGCCGGAGTGGAAGATGCGCTGGGTATTTATGCCGACCGGAATTTATTCCCCCTGAATATCTACCTGCCCCGGAAGACGGATTCAAAACAGCTCAATCTCCTGGAAGATATCAGCAGTGATTCCGTCTGGGCATCGGCATCCTTTCAGATTCAGCAGGATTTTGATAATAAATACGGCATCACCAATATTGATTTTCTGCGGTCTGCTTTACGGATAGAACCGGATCAGTATAGTGCCGTGGAAATTGCATTGAAAGACCCCTCTACCCTGGAAGCTTCCCGCTCGGCGATTGAGAAAATAGTCGGGGAGGGAATCACGGTTCAGGACCGGTATCAGCAGAATAAATCCCTGTATTCGATCATGACCGTGGAGCGCTGGATCGTATATGGGGTGCTTTGCCTGATTCTGATTATTGCTTCGTTCAATATGGTGGGCGCACTGACCATGCTGGTGCTGGAAAAGCAAAAAGATATCAGTGTGTTACATGCCCTCGGCGCCAGCCGCGGGTTTATCCAGCGGATCTTTATCAGTGAGGGCATATTGCTGGCGGTGATTGGGGGGGGAATCGGGATGTTGCTGGCTACATTCTTAGTGTGGTTACAGGTACAGTTTCACCTGATACCCTTACAAGGCGGTACTTTCCTGATCAATTATTATCCGGTCAAACTGCGTCTGATGGATTTTCTCCTGGTTGGAGCTACCGTTTTCCTGATAGCTTTTCTTGCTTCCTGGATTCCTTCACGAAAAGCGGCTGCGCAGGAGTTTTCGTTAAGGACGGAGTAGGGTGAAATTGCAATTAAGTCATGGTTCGGCAAGCTCACCATGACAAGTGCAGTTCTTGTCACCCTGAGCGTGTCGAAGGGTGATAAATGAAAATTGAGCATTGAAAATTGAGTATTGAACATTTCTCTTTGAAAAATGCTCAATACTCAATGCTCAATTATCAATAATCCCCCAAGGTCTCCGGCAATTGTGCCAGCGCCTTGGCCAGTTGCTCATCATTCGGAGCAATGCCATGCCATTCATGGGTGCCTTCCATAAAATCAACCCCTTTACCCATGGCGGTATGCATCAGGATGGCGATAGGTTTACCCTGGCCGGTCATGGATTTGGCTTTATCCAGCGTCACCACCACTTCGTCCATATCATTTCCGTTCATTTCCAGGGTCTGCCAGCCAAAAGCGTCAAATTTCTGACGGAGATTACCCAGGCTCATTACTTTATCGGTGGGACCGTCGATCTGCTGGCCATTCCAGTCGATCGTACTGATCAGGTTATCCACTTTATGATGGGCTGCAAATAAAACGGATTCCCAGATCTGTCCTTCGTTCAGTTCGCCATCTCCGTGCAGGGAGAAGACCAGATTGCTTTCCCCGTTCATTTTCTTGGTCAGGGCGGCGCCAATGGCCACACTCATGCCTTGTCCGAGGGAACCAGAGGCAATCCGTACGCCCGGCAGATGCTCGTGGGTGGCGGGGTGTCCCTGCAGCCGGCTGTTCAGTTTACGGAAAGTAGCCAGTTCTTTTACATCGAAATAGCCCGTCCGGGCCAGAACGGAGTAAAAAAGAGGCGAAATATGCCCATTTGACAGCACAAATACATCCTCCTCCCGGGCATCCATATCAAAACCGGGTTTTCGCTTCATTATTCTGAAATACAAAGCAGTGAGGAAGTCGGCACAGCCCAGGGAGCCCCCGGGGTGACCGCTGCTGGCTCCATGTACCATCCGGACGATATCCCTTCTTACCTGGGATGCGGCTGCAGTTAGTTCGTTCATAATTAATAAAATAGGTTGTAATTAAACTTTTCGTATCTTGCTGCCTCAAAGGGTCAGATTAGTTGCAAAAGTGCATTGTTTTTCAATGCAAAAAACAGTTGTAATAAATTTTATCTGGCAAATTCATCTAAATATCCTCTCGATTACATAGATCTGATGTCAGATAAACTAAATGTTTTATGTAATGCAAAAACCATTTTGGTTGATGCCTATTTATGTACCATATAAAACTGCTTAGATGCTTGATATTTTATTGACGGCCTCTGTCTCTTTTATAATTACGTTCCTGGCGGTCCCGGTTGTTTTAGAAGTGGCTGAAAAAAAGAAGTTGTTTGATATCCCCAATGAACGTAAAGTCCACACCCGTCTGGTGGCTTCACTGGGAGGTGTTGGTATTTTTGGTGGTTTTATCCTCGCAGCACTCTTATCTATTCAGGGTCACCTGAATTATGAATTTCAATATTTCTTTGCGGCTTCCCTGGTTATTTTCTTTCTCGGATTGAAAGATGACCTGATTATATTATCTGCCAGTAAAAAATTTATCGGACAGATCATTGCCGCGTCCATACTGATTCACCTGGGTGGTATCCGGCTCGATAGCATGCATGGTATCCTGGGATTTGAAAAATTACCGGAAGCTTTCAGCCTGGCACTTTCTTACCTGACCATTATTGTGGTCATCAATTCCTTTAACCTGATTGATGGAGTGGATGGACTGGCTGCCAGCCTGGGTATCCTGACCATGCTGGTCTTCGGCAGTTATTTCTTTGCGATCGGTTACCAGGCTTATGCCTTACTGGCTTTTGCGATGGCCGGCAGCCTGGCTGCTTTTATGATATTCAATCATCACCCGGCCCGTATTTTCATGGGAGACTCCGGCTCGCTTATGATCGGACTGATCAATGCGATACTGGTGATCAAATTTATCAATGTGGCCAACGATCCGCTGGTAGCCGTACCGGTTCCTTCTGCGGTGGCCATTGGTTTTGGTATCCTGATTGTTCCCCTGCTCGATACCCTCCGTGTATTCAGCATCCGGATACTGAACGGTCAGTCTCCGTTTACTCCTGACCGCAATCACGTTCATCACCTGTTACTTGACCGTGGTATGGATCATGCGGCGGTAACCCTGACCTGTGTAAGTGTAAATATTGGCTTTATCATCCTTGCCTGGTTTGGCCGTCACCTCGGTCCGAATTACCTGATGTTGCTGATGCTGACCCTGGCCTTTTCCGGACTCGGGCTGCTTTACTACAAAAGACCCCGCCGTGCTGTGCTTATTGCCAAAAGGAGTGATGGTGTAGCCACTATGCAAACCAAGGGTACTAAAGTTGTTACCCTGACAAAAGAAAAAGAAGCGCAGTCCGCAGTCGACTAATGAAGCGCATAAAATAACAGCCGGCCGGACCCTGAAAGTCCGGCCGGTTTTTTTGGTATAAGCCAGTTTTATTAGATTTGCGTCCCGTAGCGTTGAATCTTAATTCAACCAGGGAAAGATTAAAACGAAAAACTATGTCAGAAGAATTATCCTCCATTCATTCCGGTGCGGAAGAGCACATGAAAAAAGCAATCAGTCACCTGGAGACTGAATTAGTAAAGATCAGGGCCGGTAAAGCCAATCCCCAGATGCTCGATGGCATTATGGTGGATTACTACGGATCCCCGATGCCGATCGGCCAGGTAGCCAATGTTAATGTAATGGATGCACGTACCCTGAGTATTCAGCCCTGGGAGAAAAATATGCTGCAGCCCATCGAGCGGGCCATCATTGCCGCCAATATCGGTATCAATCCACAGAATGATGGTGTTTTAATCCGCATGTTTCTGCCCCCGCTTACGGAGGAAAGGCGGAAAGAACTGGTAAAAAAATGCCAGGGCGAAGGCGAACAGTCAAAGATTGCGATCCGCAATATCCGCCGCGATGCCATCGAACATATCAAACGGCTGCAAAAGAACGGCCTCAGTGAGGATGTAGCGAAAGATGCAGAGACTGGTGTACAGGAAATGACCGATAAATTTATTTCCACAGTGGAAAAACACCTGGCTTCAAAAGAGAAGGAAATTATGTCGATCTGAGGAATAACTTTTTTAAATGAAAAGCAACATCATTCAACCGGTGTTGCTTTTTTTGTTTCCGGCCGGTTGGCCAGGTATACACCCAGCAGAATGATGCCTAATGCAATCACCTGCATGCCGGTTACTTTTTCGCCGTAATACACACCCCATAGTATGGCAATAAAGGGAATGCCATAGGTGACCAGGGAAGCAAATAACCCTCCGGCTTTTTTGACCAATACATAAAATAATACGGATGCCAGGGCGGTACCCAGGATGCCGAGTAAAGTACTGGCGATTGTACTCATGGTATAGACATGCTCCGTCAGCGGGAGGTTGAAATACCCCGTAACGATTAAAATAATCAAAGAAGGGGGAATCAGTCCGGTAAAGGCCACCGTGGCAATCTGGACCGAACTTACACCGTGTAATCGTTCGTGCACCATGTTTACATTAAAGCCATAAAAAATAGTGGCCAGCACCACAAACCCGGTATACGCAAGGTACCCATTGGGCTTACCCGCATTTATATATAAAAGCAAGGCACTGCCGACCAATCCAACCAGCACCCCGGAAATTTTTGTCCAGCTGGTTTGTTTCCGGAAAAACAATGCTCCGGTGATGATTACAAAAATCGGGGTCAGTGAATTCAGGCTCCCGGTAAGGGCGCCATCTATTTTTGTCTCAGCAATACAAAATAAGAAAGCAGGGAAAAAACTGCCCAGCCAGCCACTCAGTAATACATATCGCAGCGTGGGTGCCGGTAAATTTTTAAGTGAACGTTTCAGAAAAGGGAGCATAACCAGACCGGAGGATAACATCCGCAATGCCGCCACCTGGTAGGCGGATAAGACCGGTTGCTGGTTGCTGTCATACAATCCCCATTTCATCAGGATAAATGAACTGCCCCAGATCACACAAAGTGCAATGAAGAGTGCCCAGCTGATTAATTTACTGTTCATAAAGGGGGCAAAGTTCAGGTTTCAGGGGGAGAATTGGTTAAATTTTTTACTTTCGGTATTTTAAGAAATAGTTGAAAAGTTGACAGGTTGAAAGGTTTACAGGGAGCCTCCTAAGCACCCATCCTTGTCAACTTGTAAACTTATCAACCTGTCAACCTAATTAAAATGAGCAAAATTAAACTCTCCTCCCTCGATACCCGCGCCCCCAAAGACCTCGACAAGCAAGACACTAAAGCCGCTACTGAAAAAATACTGGTGGAACTGGATGAATTACAAAACCTGTTATATGCTGAAGGGAAACATTCAGTACTGATTGTGATCCAGGGGATGGATGGCAGCGGGAAGGACGGGGTGATCAGGAATGTACTGGGTAATATGAATCCGCAGGGCGTGATGGTGAAATCCTATAAAGCCCCTACGGCAGAGGAACTGTCCCATGATTTTCTCTGGCGCATTCATCATCATGCACCTGCCAAAGGAATGATCCAGGTATTTAACCGGTCACACTATGAAGATATCCTGGTGACCAGGGTGCATAAATGGTGTGATGATGAAACGGCCCGCAAACGGATGGCGGCCATCAATGATTTTGAACGGCTGCTGCAGGAACACAACAATACCCATATCCTTAAATTCTACCTGCATGTATCACCCGAAGAACAACATGAGCGGCTGAGTGAACGGTTGAAAGAGCCTGCCAAAATGTGGAAATACAATGAGAAGGATTTTGATGAAGCCAAACTATGGGACATATATATGGAAATGTATGAGGACTGCTTTGCCCATTGCAATAAACCCGAATGGACGATCGTTCCGGCTGATCAGAACTGGTACAAGGAAAATATCATCGCCACCGCCCTGCGGGATCTGCTGAAAGGACTGGATATGCAGTTCCCAGGTATGAAAAAGTAGTTGAACCCGATATTGATTTTATTAATATCTTGAATTGAATCCTGAACAATTTATTTTAAACCAAAAATCAATTTTTTATGGGAATGCTTAAAGAGTTTAAAGAATTTGCCATGAAGGGCAATGTCATCGACCTGGCTGTCGGTGTGGTAATCGGTGCCGCCTTTGGAGCGATTGTAGGGGCAGTTGTGGATAATATCATAATGCCTGTCGTAGGGATCATAACCGGCGGTATTAATTTTGACGCATTGTCAGTAAAAGTCGGAGATGCAGAGCTGAAGTACGGAATGGCTATTTCCGCTGCCGTGAAGTTTATTGCAATCGCGTTGTTCCTGTTTATGGTTATTAAAGCCATCAATAGTACCAAAAAGAAGGAAGAAGCCGCCCCGGCCGCTCCTGCACCTACACCGGAAGATATCCAGCTCCTCCGCGAGATCAGGGATGCCCTTAAGAAATAAAAAATGGGGAAAAAGGGAAGGCTCCGGCCGCCCCGTTTCCCTTACTTTTGAAGTCCTGTTTAACCACAGGACTTCTTTTTTTTGACCTAAACAGCAACCGCGTGCAGAACCCGTCGTATCAGATCAAATTGCCCCAGTTTGAAGGCCCTTTCGACCTTTTATTATTCTTTATTGAAAGGGATGAACTGGATATCTATAATATTCCGATTACCCGCATTATCAACGACTTCATGGATTATATCCATCAGAGCGGGGAACTGAATATCGAACTCAGCAGTGAGTTTATCCTTTTCATATCCACCCTGATGCGGATCAAGGCCAAAATGCTCCTGCCCCGCAAAGAGCTGGATGCCCAGGGTAATGAGATTGACCCAAGGGAAGAGCTGGTCAATAAGATCCTTGAGTACAAGCGGTTCAAAGAGGCTTCTGCTGAGATGGCTGAAATGGAAGCCGTACGGATGCTGATGGTGAAAAGAGGAAATATTCAAAAGGAACTCTCCCAGATCGGGGAGGAAGACAGTGAGGGCACTGAGATCCAGCATATCACGCTCTTTAAACTGATGAAGTCCTTTGAAAAAGCCATGCAGAAGTACAGTGACCGCCTGAATAAGCCGGTACACACGGTTGTTTCATACAACTACACCATGGAACAAAGCCGGGATGAAATGCTCAGCCTGGCCCGCGAAGAAAAAACCCTCGCTTTTGAACGGATATTTGAACGCAGTGCTAACCGGGTACAGGCCATCTTCCTGTTTCTTTCCCTGCTGGAACTCGTACAACAGAAATTCTTAAAGATCATGATCGGGGAAGGAAAGAATAATTTTATTATCGAGTTTATTGAACCCGATGAGCGACTGACCGAACTTGACGAACAAAACCAACTATAAATTTTTAACCTCATTTAATTTAAACGCATGAAAAGTTTTGCAACAGCCAACTGGAAAGGAACCGGAAAAGAAGGAAATGGCACCCTGTCCTCTAAATCAAAAGTCCTCGAAAACACATCTTACGACTTCAGGAGCCGCTTTGAAGACGGGACCTTTACCAATCCCGAAGAACTGGTGGCTGCCGCCCATGCCGGTTGTTTCTCCATGAAACTGAGCTTTGTCCTGGGGGCTGCCGGCTTTACCCCGGACAATATCGACACCAAGTGCACGATCACCCTGGAAGCAGGTGCCGTAACCAACAGTCACCTGGAAGTGACAGCCTCTGTTCCGGGTATTGATGCCGCTAAATTTGCGGAGTGTGCAGCAGAAGCCAAAGTAAACTGTCCTATAAGTAAGCTGCTGAATACAGAAATTACCATGGAAGCCACCCTGGCCTGATGAATCTTGAAGTGCAGGTCCGCAGGGGGTTGATGAACAGGAATTAACCACTTTAAAATAAACCGACATGAAAATTTTATTTCTTGCTCTGTTGCTGACCTGCAACTTTTTTTTATCTGCCCAGCAAACCAGTGCCGGCATGAACGGAACCCAACGGCGGATGGAAGTTTATAGCTGGGCCGAACGTCCGGAAGAAAAGGTGGAATATGACCTCCAGAAAATGTTCCAGGACCAGCAATGGATGCCCGGTATTGTCAGTTTCAAAAGTGGCCGCCCGGCGATGGCCGTTCCGCTGATCCTGGACCTGCACAACAATACCCTCTACTATCTCCAGGGAGCCGTGATCATGGAATTTGTGGATACCGTCAGCCAGTTCCTCATCCGGGTGCCTTCTAATAAGGACAGCATCCTGATGAAGTTTAAATGTCAGTTACCCGCCATCCAGACCAACAACTCCGAAACTTTTTATGAAGTACTGGTAGACGGTGATATTAAATTACTGAAATGCAGGGCCAAGTCCATCCTGCTTTTTAAAGACAAAAATCTGCCGGAAGAAATCAAGCAGCTCTATTTTGCAGAACTGCCCGGTAACAAACTGGTGATGATTCCCATGGATGCAGATGGAATCAAAGAGAAATTACCAGACTACAATACCGAGATCACGGCGATCCTTAAGAAAGAGCATATTAAACTGAAGAACGAAAATAAACTGGCTGAATTATTCGTACACCTGAATAATAATCAGCAATAATTTCATTTGCAGATCTATAAAAAGAAAGGCTGCCTTTTTTAATAGGGCAGCCTTTCTTTTTTATTTGGGTCTGTTAACCGAGTAATGTCGACACCGTAATCTTTTCCTTCATCATTTCCCGGATGTTGCTGGCAATACCTTCCGCATCATAGCCACATTCACGGATCAGTTCTTTAGGGGTGCCATGCTCAACCAGCCGGTCGGGTATGCCCAGGATCCGCACTTCGTTTTTGTAACCATGGCGGTTCATAAATTCCAGGATCGCACTGCCAAAGCCTCCTTCAACAGTACCATCTTCCACCGTCAGCAGTTTTTCATAACGCTGGCAGGCTTCATGCAGGATTGCTTCATCCAGTGGTTTGGCAAAGCGCATATCGTAATGACCCGGATTCAATCCGTCGTTTTTCAGGTCACGTATGGCCGCCGCGGCAAAATTACCGGGATGACCAAAGGAAAGAACCGCGATATCCTGTCCGTCCCGGAGTTTACGTCCCTTGCCGATTTCAATTTCTTTCATCGGGGTCTTCCAGTCAGGCATCATGCCTTCTCCACGGGGGTAACGGATCACCACGGGTAGTTTGGTGGATTCCAGCTGGGCCGTATACATCAGGTTACGCAGTTCACTTTCATTCATGGGTGAACAGATCACCAGGTTGGGAATACAACGGAAATAAGCAATATCATAACAGCCGTGATGGGTGGGGCCATCATCGCCTACGAGGCCGGCGCGGTCAAGACAGAAGACAACCGGTAATTTCTGAATCGCCACATCATGTACCACGGAATCGAAAGCCCGCTGCATGAAAGAAGAGTAGATATTACAGAATACTTTGAGTCCCTGGGTCGCCATACCGGCACTGAGGGTCACGGCATGTTGTTCGGCAATACCCACATCGAATGCACGGTCCGGCATTTTCTCCATCATGAATTTCAGTGAAGAGCCGGAAGGCATGGCAGGGGTGATGCCGAAAATTTTATCATTCTGTTCCGCCAGTTCAATCATGGTATGACCAAACACATCCTGGTATTTGGGAGGCTGGGGAATGTCAAATTTCTTTTTCTGGATCTCTCCGGTGAGTTTATCAAATAAACCGGGCGCATGCCACTTGGTCTGGTCCTGTTCGGCGAGTGCATAGCCTTTGCCTTTGGTAGTGATCACGTGCAGGATCTTGGGACCGGGTATTTCACGCAGATCGCGGAGGGTATCCACCAGCTTGGCTACATTATGGCCGTCGATCGGGCCAAAATAACGAAGGTTCAGGGCTTCAAAAAGATTGGCACTGCTGCTGACCATTCCCTTCATTCCTTCAATCAGTTTATGGGCCATGGCCCGGGAGAAATTTTTACCCACGGGCAATTTCCCCATCAGTTTCCACACATCGTCTTTTACTTTGTTATAGGTAGGAGAGGTGGAAATATCGGTGAGGTACTCTTTCAGTGCACCTACATTCGGGTCAATGCCGATTCCGTTATCATTCAGGATGATCAGCATATCGGAGTCCGCGACACCCGCATGGTTCATGCCTTCGAAAGCCAGACCGGCGGTCATGGAACCATCCCCGATTACGGCGACTACTTTACGGTCTTTTTCGCCTTTGTATTTAGCCGCCATGGCCATACCCAGGGCTGCTGAAATAGAGGTAGAAGAGTGTCCTACCCCGAATGTATCATATTCACTTTCGCTTCTTTTGGGAAAACCGCTCAGTCCTTTGTATTTACGGTTGCTGGGGAAATTGTCCCGGCGGCCGGTCAGGATTTTATGGCCGTAAGCCTGGTGACCTACGTCCCAGACCAATTGGTCATACGGCGTATGGTACACATAATGCAGGGCCGTGGTCAGTTCCACCACCCCCAGACTGGCCCCAAAATGGCCGCCATGCACACTCACCACATCAATGATATACTGACGCAGTTCATCGCAGAGCTGGTGAAGTTTTTCCCGGGGCAGCTTTTTTAAGTCATCCGGAGAATCAATAGTTTGTAACAGAGGGCCAGGAGTGATTTGCATGGGTTCACATTTGGTGCTGTAAAAGTACTCTTTTCCTTCAGATCGTCATAATGGCCGTTTGAGGGAAAGGGTGTTTAACAATATTTTGCCTGAAAGGTTTACCTGGTTAAACGGGTTTTTCCGGCCCACTTACAGGCATTATCCGCCACTGATATATTAAATAGGGGTTTAAAGTGACCGTTTTCTTTAGATTTGTAGCAAATGTGGTTTGCTAATTCAAGGTACTGGTTATTTCAGGCAGTGGGCTGGGGCGGGTTTACCCTGATCAGTATCTTCTTTGCCTATTCCTTTGATCAGCTCAATACGAGTGAGCAGCTGACCCAGGTATTTGGGCGGTTGGGGATATTTGTGATCCTGGGGATCATGCTCAGTCACCTGATGCGTTCCCTGATCCTGAATGTGGATCTGCTGCAGAAAAAACTGGAACGCCAGTTTTTATATTTCCTGCTTATCACCCTTTTGTTTTCCGTGATTGGTTCACTGATCTATATGCAGGTGCTGCAGCATTTCAACCTGCTCAACAAACGCGAACATGAATTCCTGGACAATAAAGTATTGCTGATTGCCAGCGGGGTCTTTAACTTCTTTGTGTATTTCTTTATCTGGAACCTCATCTACTTCATTTATCATTATGTGACCAAGAGCCGGAAACAGCAGCTGGATACCTTACGGCTGGAGTCGATGGTAAAGGAACTGGAACTGAAAACCATCAAGGCCCATATCAATCCCCATTTTATTTTTAATTCTCTCAACAGTATCCGCGCTCTGGTGGATGAGAATCCGCAGCGGGCAAGAAATGCAGTGACCGAGCTCAGTAATATCCTGCGAAGCAGTATGCAGACGGAGCAACTGGAGACGGTGCCGCTGGAACGGGAACTGGGAATCATCAAGGATTATCTTGCGCTGGAGAATATGCGGTTTGAAGACAGGCTTAAAGTGGAATATGATATTGATGAGGATACGTTGAATCAGCCGGTGCCGCCCATGATGTTACAAACCCTGGTGGAGAATGCCATCAAACATGGAATCAGTAAGCAGATCAATGGCGGATTGGTAAAAGTGATCTCTGCCTTTAAGGGAGATTATCATGAGCTGGTGGTGCAGAATACCGGTCAGCTGGATAGCCGGCAGCCAACGGAAGAAGGGTTTGGGTTGTCCAGTACTACCAACCGGCTCAGTCTGCTTTATGGTCAGAGAGCCAGTTTTGAAATAAAACAGATCAACGGATCCCTGGTGGAAGCCAGGGTGCAGATTCCCGTACAAGTATAAAACGATTTTAACGCCACCCCAAAACAGTATTTCATGAAAGCAATTATCATCGATGACGAACGGCTTGCGCGTCTTGAGTTAAGAAAAATGCTCCTGGAATTTCCGGAAGTGGAAGTAATTGATGAAGCGGTAAATGCGGAGGATGCGCTGGCAAAGATCGAAGCCCTGCAGCCGGATCTGATTTTCCTTGATATCCAGATGCCGGGCAAAACCGGATTTGATATGCTGGCCGAGCTTGACAAGGCACCGCAGGTGATCTTCACCACGGCCCACCATGAATTTGCCCTGAAAGCCTTTGAAGTAAATGCGCTGGATTACCTGATGAAACCGGTGGAGCCCAAGCGGCTGGCCGATGCGATACAGAAACTGCAGCAATCCGAAAGCCGGGAACAACGTGGCGAATCAGAGTTTGTCAACAACAGCATCCTTTCCGAGCATGACCAGGTCTTTGTAAAAGACGGGGAGCGTTGCTGGTTTGTCAAGCTCAGTGAGATCCGTTTGTTTGAAAGTGTGGGTAATTATGCCAAAGTCTATTTTGGTGCCAACAAGCCCCTGATTTTAAAATCCCTCAATGCCCTCGAAGAAAGGCTGGATGAAAAAGTATTTTTCCGGGCCAACCGCAAACATATCGTCAACCTCCGTATGATCGACAAGATCGAACCCTATTTCAATGGTGGCTTATTACTGGACCTGAAAGGCGGAGAGAAGATTGAAGTGAGCCGGA
>CAZLRY010000045.1:7939-14951 GCA_964561675.1 uncultured Chitinophaga sp. | reverse complement strand
CCTTTCTCCGCATCCAGCACTTTCACCACATTTTCAAAATACCCTTCAGTACAACGCCAGATCGTATCGGCTTTCTTTTTGTGCACATCATAACTGATCAGGAAGGGCAGATCTCCTTTGGGTGAACTGCCGGTTGAATTATTCAGCAGTATTTTATTTCCATTGTCAATGGTCCATAATACATTTTTGCCGTACTGGTTAGGATGGGTGACCGGAAAACCGGGACTTGAATAGGCGTCTGTGGTATTGCGTGTAATCAGTTTTTCCAGGTCGCCGGTTACAGGATGATAACGATCCACCTGGGTCAGCTGCTTGCTGCGGAGGCCTTCGGTTACAATGGCCAGGCTCTCTGTACCCCATACTATTCCGCTGAACCTCATTTTGGTTTTAAACAACAGTTCCGCCTCACCGGTAAAAGGCGCTTTCTGCGCATATACGGCATCGTGATATTCTACCTGTTTTTTGATCAGGCCGCTGTCGAGCGGCATACACCATACGATGGTAGACGGTTCATCATCCCGCCATTCAAATCCACGGGCAAAGGGTTGTACATTGTCATAACCGGAAGGGGCGGTTTCGGCAGAAGGAAGTTCCGCCAATTGCTTCACCAGTTTGCCATTCATATCCGTAATGGTCACCAGGGCCGGAAATCCTCCGGCAGGTACTGCATAGGAGAACGGTTTCCGGAGCGTTCTTATCAACATGTATTTTTTGTCTGGTGATATAACAATACTGCTATAGATCGCCGGCTGGCCGATCCTGGTTTCAATGCCGTTGGTATTTTTAATTAACTGCGTGGTGGAATAGAAAGCATACAACTGCTCATCGTATGGACTTTTGATCAGGTCCTGATAGGTCGGACGGGGAGCGGCTTTTCCATAATTCTCCTGGATGGTAGGACCATCAGGTACGGCGGGTTTGGGTGGTGCCGCACTGGCGGGTTTAATGGTGCCCCGGTAGAGAACGGTGTTTTCATCGTACCAGGAATAAGTGCCACTGATGGAGTTCAAGGCTGTTTTATTAATACGAGTGGCTTTCTGTGTGGCCACATCGATTATATAAAGGTCCACCCGGTTTTCGGTGGTATGAGTAAAGGCGATCTTTTTATCATTACCGCTCCAGGAAACACTGCCGGCAAAAAGCGGGGAGGGGAGTCCGCTGATCTTATACTCTTTATCGGTCTTGCTATTCTTAAGATAAAGACCAGTGATAAAGCTCTGGCGGCTGGGTGCGAAATTGGCCGGATTGATCCGCAGTCCCGCTATACGCAACTCGGGCCGGGCCAGTTCGGCCACCGAGGGATAACTGCTGCTTTCCATAAACAACATCCATTCTCCTTTATCATCTACACTTACATTCGGGGGCCTTTTGGCCATCAACATATCGGCCACGTCCTTGGGCGGGGTTTTGTAACCGTCCTGGGATAAAAGAGAAAGTTGGAATAGTACTAAAAAGCTGACTAAAAGGAGTTTCATAAAAGCAGTATTTGGTGAAAGTTAGTGCAAAATGGAGAAAGTCAAAAGTCAAAAGGAAAAAGTAAAAAATCCTAAAACTGAAGTCCCATTACATATTACAAGTAACTCCAATAGCAGATGTATTCTTCTACATTTTGATGCTGAGTGACACTTTTGAAACGACCACTTTTTACTTTTTACTTTTTCCTTTTGACTTCCCCCACCGGTCATTTTCTGCAGCAAAAAATAAATTTTAAATCTAAGGTTACATTTCCCGTTTTCGCGCCCACTCAATGTTGTAACATGGTTTATCGGTTCCCGGTTGGCCAGGTTTCTTGACCATGACTGTTTATTTGAACATATCAAACCGGGCGCTGGGCCAGTCTATAAGACGAGGTATCTTATTGCTTATCATACAGTTAGCTGTTGTATTTGGCTATTCCCAGCAAAATATCAAAGCCACTGACCGGTTTACCCGGGATAAAGGCGGCCGCGATCTGTATGGCATTTCCAACCATTTTATTGAGAACAAAGGCCAATATGGTGGAACCGTAAAGGGGGTGGAGAATATGGGACCGGTGCTTTATGGGTATGAAGGATTGGGCATGCCGGTATTATTTACGGCCAAAGGACTGATCCATCTGCAACGGAAACTGGACAAAATTTCGCATGCCGAAGAAGAGCGGCTGGAGAAAATGGGTGTACCGGAAGAGGAAATTGAGAAAAAGAAGATCATCACCGATCGTGTGATTACTATGGAATGGCTGAATACAAACCCTTCCCTGCAGATCCAGGCTTTTGATAAAGCGGCGGCCTATCATACCTACCGGATGCTGAACGAAAAAGTTTATGCTTTTGGGGGAATCACTTACAAGAATATTTATCCGGGCATTGATCTCATATATCATTTTACGGATAACGCGAAGAGCGGATTTGAATATAGTCTCAAAGTGCAACCTGGTGCCGATCTCAGTCAGGTGGCCTTAAAATATGGAGGAGATATTGTTTCAATCAAAGCCGACAATAAAGGACAACTTGAAATCCGTTCATCCATAGAAGGGGTGACGGTCTCTGTTCCAATCACCTATTACGGGACTGATTTAAGTCGGGCTGCAAAAGCAGAAGTAAATACTACTTTTCAACTGGATGATAAAACAGTCCGCTTTGCTTTTCCGCAACAGTATGATCAATCAAAAGCCATAGTCATTGATCCTTTTGTCAGCAGCACCATCAATTTAACCGGGCTTAACACGGGAAAGGCCAAGGATGTGGATTTTGATTATAACGGGAATGTATATGTGACGGGTGGCGGTGCATATACCGGCAATCACAGTCTGGCCAAATACAATGCAGCCGGCGCTTTACAATGGACCTTCAATGGTTCTCTCACCGTTCCCAGCTGGACCTATGGTACTTATTATGGTGGCTGGATGGTGGAGAAGCCCTCCGGGAATGTTTACCTCGGTCAGGGATTCAGTCCCGGTACCGGCTTCAGGGTGATCCGGATCAGTACAACTGGTTTGTATGATAATTATATCACCACGGCGAATGCCAGTTTTATGGAAGCCTGGAAAATGTTCTGGAGTTGTAATAATGGTTCCCCGCAGATCCTGATTGCAGGGGGTGGACTAAATTCCAATATCAACTTCGGGGCGTTTACTCCTCCGTCCACTACGGTTACCGGTCTTAATATCACCGGTATCCCTTATGTAGGGGGAACCGGTTGGGCACAGGATATTGCGGACTTCGTTTTTGATCCGTCTACCAACGAAATGTACAGCATCTTCGGCAGTACATTCGGTACCCCGGGGGTCAATAACAAAATTTATAAAAACACAGCACCTTACAGTGCAGCTTCAGTGGCCTGGAATGTTCCTTCCGGATTTACCACCATACAGGAGGCGGCTAACCGTCCTTACCTGGTTGCCACCGGACTAAGTGATAACTCCGCCAATATGCTTTGGGTAAATGCGTCCTATTTATATTACTGGGATGGCAGTAACCTGAAAGCCTTTAATAAAGCAACCGGTGCAGGTGTTGGAACGCCGGTAATCACCGGCAATACCCCCTTTATGCAAGGTGGTGTTATCGCAGATGCCTGTAACAATGTATTTGTAGGTGAGGCCAATGGTACGGTAAAAGTGTATCAGTTTAACGGAACCTCTTTCAGTGATGCACCGGCCGATATTACGATTCCGGGAATGTCGGGCAAATCGGTATATGACCTGGCATATGATGAATCCAGGAAATTGTTATATGTAAGCGGGGATGGATTTGTCGCCTCCATGGATGTATCCGCCTATTGTCCGAATACACTTTACACCATAACAGCTACACCCAATTGCGCTACAGCAGGAGTTACGGCTACCATTGCACCGGTGCCTCCGGTTGGTTCAACGGTAACGTATGTGTTATTTAACGGAACTACACAGGTGGCAACCAATAACACGGGCGTATTCACCGGACTCGTCTCCAATACCACATACACCATTGTAGCCACAGTCAACCAGTTTTGTAATGGATCACAGGCCAGTACTAATTTTTTATTGCCCGGACCCTTGGTCGGTGCTACCGTCACCAACAGTACCTGTGGAAATACCGACGGGATGATTGTGGCCACCGGTTCCGGAGCCTTGGCACCTTATACATTCAGTATCGATGGCACTAATTTCCAGGGAAGCGGCACGTTTGCCGGATTGGGTGCAGGCGTGTATACGATAACGGTCCGCGATGCCAATGGCTGTAAGAGTACGAGTATGGTTACGATTACTAACATAAATGGTCCGCAGTTGGCTTATACCAATACGAATGCAGCATGTGGTATCAATAATGGTTCGGTTACTGCTACGGCTACTGGTGGTACAGCTCCCTATACTTATAGTATGAATGGAGTAACCTACCAGAACAGTAATTTCTTCACCGGGCTTACAGGAGGAACGTATACACTTTATGTTAAAGACGCGAATAACTGTATCAACGCAGTAACGGTGGTGATCAGCAGTTCACCTGCTCCGCAACTGACCGCTATTCCGGCCTCCGCTACCTGTGGAAGTAATAATGGAACTATTACCGCGTTTGGCAGCAGTGGTACCGCTCCACTACAGTATAGTATCAATGGCAGTGTTTACCAGGCCAGTAATCTCTTTACCAATCTTAATCCGGGAGTCTATACTGTTACCGTGAAGGATGCCAATGGATGTATGGCCACCGTGAGTGTGACCATTCCTAATTCCGCAGCCCCTACCGTAACCGCATTGACCACAGCCGCAGCTTGTAATAATGCCAATGGTACGATCACCGCAACTGGTATCGGAGGGATAGCCCCGCTGGAGTATAGCCGGGATGGGGTCGTGTATCAGCCGGGAAATATTTTTACCGGACTGGCCGCTGGTGTTTATATTATTACCGTAAGGGATGCGACCGGATGTACCAATAGTGTATCTGTTACAGTTGCCAGTACCAATGCGCCAACCCTGACTGCTACGGCGGTGGCTTCGGCCTGTAATATCAATAATGGTTCCATTACTGCAGTAGGTTCAGGTGGGACAGGTGCATTAACATATAGTATAAATGGCACTACATTTACCGCAGGAACTATTTTCAGCGGTCTTGCTCCCGGTAATTATATTGTTTATGTACGTGATGCGGCCGGATGTATCAGTACCTATCCGGTAACCGTTCCGGCAGGTACAGGCCTCACGCTGAGTGCTACAGGTACTACAACGGCCTGTAATGTGAATAATGGAACGATTACCGCTACAGGTACCGGTGTGGCGTTACCACTTCAGTACAGTATCGATGGAGTCACTTACCAGGCAGGGAATGTCTTTAACGGACTGTCCAGCGGTACATATACCGTTTATGTAAAGGATGCGAATGGATGTATCCGTACAGCAACGGTGGTGATCAGTAATGTATCCGGACTGGTATTATCCGGAAATGCCGGGGCCTCTACCTGCAGTGGCAGCACGGGTACGATCGTGGCTACAGCGTCTGGTGGAATTGCTCCGTTACAATACAGTATTAATGGAACGGTTTACCAGGCAGGAAATACATTTACCAATGTGGCACCGGGTATATATACTTTGTATGTAAAAGATGCCAATAATTGTATTGTGACCCGGCAGGTTACGGTAACCGCATCTGCAGGTCCGGCATTGACTGTTACCACTTTATTCCAGGCTACCTGCAGCGCCAGTAACGGCGTTGTTCGGGCCAATGGCACTTCAGGGACTGCTCCCTTGCAATATAGTCTGGATGGTGGTGCCTATCAGTCCATTAATTTCTTTATCAACCTGGCCCCGGGTGTACATACCATCACCGTTCGTGATGCGAATAATTGCACGGCCTCGCAAACCTTTACAATTACCAACAGTATTTCAGGTTCTGCACCTACGGATATTACCTATGTGTTGCGTGATGCGCTGGCCTGTACAGGACAATCAGGGCGCATTAAAAATATTAAAGGAGAACCGAGTGGAGGTGGAAATTCTTATGAGTTCAGTCTTGACGGGGCTCCTTTTACCACGGCCAACCAATTTACCAATGTGGCTCCTGGCGTGCATACATTAACCGCCATTAATGAAGATGGATGTACGATTACCAAGTTGGTGACTATCGGTAGCGGTACACCGGCAACAGCTACTGCAAGCGTGGTGCCGGCCAATTGCGGTTCAACCAATGGTTCAATTACGATTGTGGGTTCAGGTGCCAACAGGCCCTACCATGCCAGTATCGATAACGGGGCCACCTGGATCACTTTCTTCCCTCCAGGTGTCAACAGTCTTACTTTTCCCGGACTTGCTCCCGGTTCTTACCAGATCCGTATGGCCGACGATGCGGATTTTGTTGCGGGCCCGCCGGATAACCCGGGTGCCTGTATCAGTATATTAAATGTGGTTGTTCCTTCTTTAGGTGGCCCCGCTGTGTCCACATCACAGGTTAATCCCACCTGCGGTTCACCAACCGGTTCTATAACCGCTAATGGGTCTGGCGGTGTACTACCTTATACCTATAGTATTAATGGCGGTGCATATAGTGCCGTGAATACGTTTAATAACCTTACTCCCGGTGTATATGCGATCAGTGTGATGGATGGTACAGGATGCAATAACGGAATTACTGTTACGCTGGCTGGTCAGGGCGTTCCCACCGTAACCGCTGCAGTACAGACAGCAGCCTGTAACAGCAACAGCGGTACAATTACTGCTACCGGTACTGGTGGTACCGCCCCGCTGGAATACAGCCTGAACGGAACCGTGTTTCAGGCCAGCAATGTATTTACCGGACTGGCAGCTGGTACCTATACCTTGTATGTAAAAGATGTAAATAATTGTTATAGCAGTATCACTGTTACAGTCGGTCTGACCCAATTACCCAGGGTGGCCGCATACAGTATTCCAGCCAGTTGTAACAGCAATGATGGTTCCATTGTAGCTACCAGTACACTGGGTACTGTTCCTTATCTGTTCAGCATTGATGGTACACTCTATCAGGCAACCGGTACATTCTCCAATCTCCCTGCCGGATTTTATACGGTGTATATTAAAGATGCTAGA
>CAZLRY010000045.1:0-7839 GCA_964561675.1 uncultured Chitinophaga sp. | reverse complement strand
AACCTGCCGGCGCCGGTTATTACTGCGAGTACTTCACCCGCCTCCTGTGGATTAAGTGACGGCACCATTACGGCTGAGGCCACCGGTGGTACAGGGGCGATGAGTTATAGTATCAATGGGGTGACCTTTCAGGCCAGTAATGTTTTTACCGGATTGGCTGCGGGAACATATACTGTAACAGTACGGGATAGCCGAAATTGTACTTCAACTGTCAGTATTACCATCGCAGTCGCGGGGTCTACGCTGACTCCTGTTTTTAATCCGGTAGCGCCTGTTTGTTCAGGGGCTACCCTGGCGCCGTTGCCCACTACCTCGCTTAACGGGATTACCGGCACCTGGTCCCCGGCTTTAAATAATACAACCACTACGATCTATACGTTTACACCGGGTGCCGGACAATGTGCCAATGCCACCACTTTAACGATTACAGTGAATCCAAAACCAGGGCCAATAGTTATCTATCATAATTAGAAAAAGAATTTTTTATACCTAGTAAACAACAAATAATAACCAATACAACAAAATCAACATGCATTTGAAGAAAACGATGATAAAACTGAGCTTGTCTTTCCTGCTGCTTTTCTGGGGCAGCACGGCTTTTGCCCAGCCTTATCCCAATACAGGCGATCACCAGGTCTGCCTGAATGCCACCGAACCTTACGGGGTCGTATTAACCGCAGGATCTTCCTATTTATGGACCATTACCCCGGTAGCCGGAGGTAACGGAACCATTACGCCAGGTGCTACGCCCAATCTTATTACTGTAAACTGGACCAGTGCAGGTACAGCCACATTGCAGGTGGTGGAAACCAATGCCAGTGGTTGTGTCGGCGATCCGGTTAATATTCTGGTTACCATTAATCCGCTGCCAACAGTGACGGTAAATTCAACCGCTGTTTGTGCCGGATCCGATGCTACTATAACGGCTACGCCGGGTACAGCAGGTACTTATAACTATGTCTGGACAGTTCCAGTTGGTGCAACCAACCCCGGTAACGTGGCAAGTTTCACGTCCGGAATTGCAGGAACCTACTCCGTGGTAATTACCAATACGGTTACCGGTTGCGGATCAGCTTCTGCCAGTGGTACAGTTACGGTAAATGCAGCACCGACACTGGTTATCACGAACCCGCCTGTAGCCTGTCTGCCTAATACGGTTGACCTGACTGCGGCTGCGGTAACTGCCGGTTCATCACCTGGCATGACATTGACTTACTGGACCGATGCGGCGGCTACAGTTGCTTATGCCACACCGGCAACGGCCACAGCGGGTACTTACTATATCAAGGGTACATTAGCCGGCGGATGTTTCGATATCCAGCCAGTAACAGTAACCACTGCTCCGACACCAACCGTAGTGGTAACCAACCCGGCTCCTGTCTGCGCACCGAATACGGTAGACCTGACCGCTGCAGCTGTAACGGCTGGTTCTACAGCCGGTCTGACCTATACCTACTGGACCGATGCTGCTGCCACAGTGCCTTATGCCACACCAACAGCCGCCACAGCAGGTACCTATTATATCAAGGGTACATCTGCCGCAGGATGCTTCGACATCAAACAGGTAGTAGTAACCGCTGCTCCGGCACCAACCGTAGTGATCACTAACCCGGCTGCCGTATGTGCGCCGAACACTGTTGACCTCACTGCAGCCGCTGTAACAGCCGGATCCGATGCTGGTCTGACGTATACCTACTGGACCGATGCCGCTGCGACGGTTCCTTATGCCACACCAACAGCCGCCACAGCAGGTACTTATTATATCAAGGGTACTACAGCAGGTGGATGCGCAACGATCCAACCCGTAGTAGTAACAGTGAATCCGTTGCCGACACCTGTAGTAACTGGTCCTTCACCGGTCTGCGTAAGTGTAGCAGGTAATACCTCTACTTATACGACAACCAACGTGGCCGGTCATACTTACAACTGGGTAGTCACCGGTGGTACGATTGTATCCGGTCAGGGTACCAATAGCATCACCGTCAGCTGGACCACAGCGGGTGCAGGTACGGTAGCAGTTACCGAAACGATCACGGCCTCCGGTTGTTCCGCTGCGAATACCCTGAACGTGACCGTGACACCGAAACCTGTAACTTCTGCAATCACGCACAACTAATCGTGATCGATGAATGAATAAAATGGTTCACCCAATTCTTTCCCTCCTGTTCCGGCTCACCTGGACAGGAGGGGAGGTGAACCAGCTAAAAAAGTAAACTAAGAAAAACCAGTTTTTGTTAATTAATGTCTTTTAGAAGAAAACCGTAACAATGTCCAGAACAATACAACATATCAGTGCATGGTTACTTGGGCTGTTCAGCTTCCAGCTGACAATGGCGCAGGTGGCTATGCCTGATACTGTATGTATTGGTACCCACCGGATCTACAAAGTGAATGATGCGTCGGTGCCTTCTACCTATACCTGGACGGTGAATGGAATTACCCAGCCCGGCAACCGCCATGAGTTGCCCATTACCTGGACCACTGCCGGCATATACCAGCTGGCCGTTCAGGAACATGCGAATAACGGATGCGATGGGGATATTCGCACCGGTACTGTTTATGTCATGCCCACCCCCATCGCCAATGCAGGACCGGATGCCATTGTTTGTTATGGTAAGTCCTTACGGCTGAACGGAAGTGGCGGATTGCAGTATCAATGGAGTCCGGCTACGTATTTATCCAATCCGGCCGTAGCCGGTCCGCTGGTTACCTTACCTGGTGCAGGGGTCTATACGTATGTGTTGAATGTAAGTGCCAATGGATGCCCGGCATTAAAACCCGATACGGTAAAAGTGACGATGTTGCCGCCGGTTCGCGTGTTTGCCGGTAATGATACACTGATTGCATTGAGCCAGCCTTTACAACTGAATGCACAGGACATGAACAGCAGTGGATTCACCAGTTACCAATGGTCACCTTCCTTCGGTCTGAATAATGCCCTGGTCAAATCACCTGTGGCTACCCTCAACAGCCTGGGCAGTACGACCTATTTGGTTACGGCCCGAACGGCCGATGGCTGTGAAGTCAGTGATGATATAAAGATCACAGCATTTGCAAAAGCCGACCTGTATGTACCGACCGCCTTTACACCCAATGGTGATGGGAAGAATGACCAGGCCGTGGTGATACCCGTGGGTATCCGCGAGTTGCAGTTCTTCCGGATCTATAACCGTTGGGGCGAACTGGTCTTTATGACCCAGGATGCGGCCCGCGGATGGAATGGTGTGTTCAAAGGTCTGCCCCAGGACAGCAATGTGTTTGTATGGGAAGCCAAGGGAGTGGATTATAACGGGAATGTGATCTTTAAGAAAGGGACGGTTACCTTAATAAGGTAGAAGCTTATAGTAAGAAGTCAAAAGTCAAAAGTAAAAAGTAAAAATGGGTCGCCTGAAAAGGCAGAGTGAACTAAGTAAAAAGTCAAAAGTAAAAAGTAAAAATGGGTCGCCTGATAAGGGAGGCCCATTTTTTTATTCAACCAGGCCTATTTTCAATTTTTATACTGTATAGGAGTATTTGGAAATTTCCTGCTCTAGGATTTTTTACTTTTTATTTTTGAGTTTTTACTTAAACAGTACATCCGCATATTCCGGTTTCTTCTTAAACACCGCATTGGCAAAGGGACAAAGCGGGATGATCTTCATGCTATAGGTCCGGGCATGTTCCACGGCGGCCTGCACCAGCTGGTAGCCCACGTTCTGACCCCTGAGTTCCTCACTAACTTCCGTATGTTCGATGATCATTTTATCGGTGGCAGGCAGGGTGTATACCATTTCCGCAAGGTATGCGCCCTCTTCCCCCACAAAAAAGAGACCCTTGCCCCCGGCTTGTTTGTGATGGATAGTCATAGTAGAACTTTTCTTAAAGCTATCAAGATTTTTTTGCTTTTTCGGATTTGTCACCACATATTTGCAGTAGCAATGAACGTTACAACAACAAATAAACAGTGGTGGTGGCATACAACTCTTAAGGGGCTGTAGTGTCATGACTGCATTTGTATATCATTCAGGAGCCCCGGTATTCGGGGCTCCTGTTTTTTTTACCTGCCACAGGCAGCAAGCGTAAGAACCTTTATGAAGAAAATAACGATCAATACCCGGAGCAAAAGGATGCTGGCGGATGTGTATACTCCGGTGGGGATCTACCTTCGTCTTAGGGATAAATTCCGGGATACGATTCTGCTGGAAAGCACGGATCATCATTCCTCGGAGAACAGCTATTCCTTTATCTGTATCAATGCCATTGGCGGAATGGAAGTATCTTCCAAAGAGACGATTGAATTTAAATATCCAGGTCGTAACCCGGAAAAAGCATCCCTGAAAAACACCGCTGAAGTACCAGGACTACTCTGGAACTATATGCAGCAGTTTGATGTCAGAAAACCGGAACAAAAAGAATCCGCTTTCGCCCAGGGCCTGTTTGGTTATTCTACCTACGATGCGGTGCAGTTTTTCGATTCTATAAAATTATCCGGAAAAAAGGCAGGAGTCCCGACCTTCCTGTCCGGTAGGCAGGCTCCCGACTCCCGACTCCCGACTGAATTCCCCCCACTCACCACTCACCACTCACCACTCACTATTCCCCTGATGCGCTACCGCCTCTACCAGTATGTGATCGTGATCAATCATTTCAAGGATGAGTTGTTTGTCTGCGAAAATGAAATTAACGGACTGGAAGGGGATGTTTCTGCGGTGGAATCGCTGATCCGCAGTAAGGATGTACCCGTCTACCCGTTTGCTGTTAAAGGAGAGGAAGTATCTAATATGACCGATGAAGCGTACCGGGAGATGGTGCGAAAAGGGATCGCCAGTTGCCAGCGCGGGGATGTTTTCCAGATCGTGCTCAGCCGGCGTTTTCAACAGGCTTTTACCGGGGATGAATTCAATGTATACCGGGCGCTGAGGAGCATTAATCCTTCCCCTTATCTTTTCTTTTTTGATTATGGCGATTATAAACTGATGGGCTCCTCGCCGGAGGCACAGTTACTGATCCGCAATCACAAAGCCGTGGTGCATCCTATTGCCGGCACATTCAAACGCACCGGGGATGATGAAGCCGATAAAGCCGCCACGGAAAGGTTACTGTTGGATGCCAAGGAAAATGCGGAGCATGTGATGCTGGTGGACCTGGCCCGCAATGATCTCAGCCGGGTCTGCGACCAGGTGGAAGTTACCCATTACCGCCAGGTGCAGTATTTCTCGCATGTGATCCACCTGGTGAGTGAAGTGACCGGACAGGTAAAAGAAGGTACAAATCCGTTTGAGTTATTAGCTAAAACATTTCCGGCAGGAACACTAAGCGGGGCACCAAAGTTTAAAGCGATGGAACTTATCGATGCGTATGAACCTACCACCCGCAGTTATTATGGCGGTGCGATTGGTTTTGCCGGATTTGATGGGAGTTTCAATCACGCCATTATGATCCGCACCTTCATGAGCCGGGGCAATACCCTCACTTACCAGGCGGGTGCCGGTGTGGTGGTGGCCAGTAACCCGGAAAGTGAATTGCAGGAAGTGAATAATAAGTTAGGGGCGTTGAAGAAGGCGATCATAGAGGCTGAAAAGTTGACAAGTTGATAGGTTTACAAGTTTACAAGGTGGTCTTTGGTGTGTATTTCCTTTTCAACCTGTCAACCTGTTAACCTGTCAACCAGTTAACATGTCAACTAACAAATAAATAATCTAACTCATGAACATACTGGTATTCGACAACTACGATTCCTTTACCTACAACCTCGTCCACCTGGTCGAAAAGATCACGCGGGTGAAAGTGGAGGTCTGGCGCAATGACCAGATTTCGTTGGAGAAAGTAAAGGACTTTGATAAAATAATTTTATCACCGGGACCTGGTATTCCGGTTGAAGCCGGACTGCTGTTGCCATTGATCAACCAATATGCGTCCTCGAAATCCATATTGGGAGTTTGTCTCGGCCATCAGGCGATCGGGGAGGCTTTTGGAGGAACGTTGGTGAATCTGACGAAGGTGTATCATGGTGTCGCTACTCCTATAGAAGTAAAAAGTCAAAATTCAAAAGTAAAAAGTCCTTTATTCGACGGATTGCCTGACAGGATAGAAGTGGGTAGATATCATAGCTGGGTGGTGAGTGATCAGGATTTTCCGGAGGAGCTGGAGATTACAGCCGTTGATGATAATGGGTATATCATGGGGTTACAACATAAAACCTTTGATGTGCAGGGCGTACAATTCCATCCGGAAAGTGTATTGACGCCGGACGGGGAGAAGATACTCAGGAATTGGCTCGGGAGGTAGAAGTTGTCTGTTGTCAGCTGTCAGTTGTCAGGGGCCTTCTAAGGAAGTGTACCTAAACACCAAACTCTATAAACTATTTTAATGAAGAGAATCTTACAATACTTGTTCGAACACAAGACCCTGAGCCGCGAAGCGGCAAAGGAGGCCCTGGTGAATATAGGCAGAGGGTTATACAATGAGCATGAAATGACCGCTTTCATGACCGTCTACCTCATGCGTAGTATCACCATTGATGAACTGCAGGGATTCCGGGATGCGCTGCTGGAACTTTGTGTAAAAGCAGATCTCGGCACCTATGAGACCATCGATATTGTGGGTACCGGGGGTGACGGGAAGAACACGTTTAATATCTCCACGCTGGCTTGTTTTATCGTGGCAGGTACCGGGCAGAAAGTAGCCAAGCATGGTAACTATGGTGCCTCTTCGGTCAGCGGAGCCTCCAATGTGATGGAGCAGATGGGGTATGTTTTCTCCAATGATTCAGCTAAACTGCGGAAGGAACTGGAAGCCGCCAATATTTGTTTCCTGCACGCGCCCTTGTTTCATCCGGCCCTTAAATCGGTTGGTCCGATCCGGAAGAACCTGGCTATGCGGACTTTTTTCAATATGCTCGGCCCGATGGCCAATCCGGCAAATCCGGCATTTCAGCTCGTAGGAGTGTATAACCTGGAGATGGCCCGCATATACAACTACCTCTTGCAATTGGGTGGTAAACCCTTCACCATTATTCATAGCCTGGATGGGTATGACGAAATATCGCTGACCAGTGACACCAAGGTGATCACTCACGAAGGGGAGCGGGTCATGACCCCGGAACAATTAGGCAAACGAATGGTGATGAGCGAAGACATCAGTGGCGGAAATACCGTGGAAGATGCCGCATTCATATTCCGGAAAATTCTGAATGGCGAGGGCAGCTGGGCACAGAATGCCGTAGTGCTGGCCAATGCGGCGATGGCCTTACATTGCACTGGAAAGTATCAGTCCTATGACGAATCATACAATGCCGCTGTACAGAGTCTGGAAAGTGGAAAGGCATGGAAGGGACTGGAACTACTGATCGGTTTGCAGTAGTAGCTCTTTCAGTGAGTATTGAAAATTGAGCGTTGAATACCTGCCTACCGGCAGGCAGGTTGAGAATTGTATTCCTAAGAAAGAAAATGCTCAATATTCAATTTTCACTTTACATTGAATGATCACTAATAGACTTACAACGAAATGTTTTAACATGGATATCTTAGAAAAAATCGTTGCCCACAAAAAAGCGGAAATTGAACCGTTAAAAAAACTCAGCCCGGTATCCCGGTTTGAAAGAGAGGGTTTTTTCCGTGATGTGAGCACCCGTTCACTGGTGCATCATCTCCTGCTGCCCCTGAGTACCGGGATTATTGCGGAATTCAAACGCAAAAGCCCGAGCAAGGGCTGGTTCAAAACCAAGGAACTGGAAGTGGAACCCGTGGTGACCGCATATAATAAATCAGCTGCCGGTATTTCCGTGCTGACCGATAATGAATTTTTTGGGGGTGACCTGGACGACCTGATCCAGACCAAGGTGGTGACTGATATTCCGGT
>CAZLRY010000044.1:7657-15241 GCA_964561675.1 uncultured Chitinophaga sp. | reverse complement strand
CGTTGCAGTCTTTCTTCGATCTCTGCTTTAAAATGCAGCAGGTATTCTTTTATCGCACCCCGGTTACCCAGGTAATGGGCCACCGCTTTTTGTTCAGCCATCGGTGCCCATGCTCCAATATGTGTGAGAATGGCTTTCATTTTATTGATCACGGCAGCCGGTCCCATTCCCCATCCAACACGGACACCTGTTGCAGCAAAAACCTTACTGATCGCATCAATAAAAATGGTGTATTCCTTCATTTCCGGCCGAAGCGAAACCGGGTTGTAATGTTGTATGGCACCATAGGTAAGGTGCCAGTACATCTGGTCAAACATCACATAGAGTTTCTTCTGTCCTTCACCCCTGGATTTATTTTCTTCAATCACCAGGTCACAGATGGCTTCGAGTTCTTCTTTGCGGAATGTGGTGCCGGTTGGGTTTTGCGGAGAGCAAAGGGAAATCAGCACCGCGTCTTTGACGTGCGGACGGATAGCCGCTGCAGTAGGCATAAAATTCGTATCGGCTCCTGCTTCGATCACAACATGCTCGCCACTCACAAAATGCGTGTAATGATTATTATTCCAGGAGGGCACCGCATAAATGATCTTATCTCCCGCGTCACAGATAGCACGGAATACGGTATAGATCAGCGGCCGTCCGCCGGAAGCCACCAGGATCTCGTTGATGTTATAATCCAGCCCTTCCTCATCTTTTATAAATGAATGAACCGCTTCCCGCAGGTCCAGGTTACCTTCTGCAGCCGGATAATTGGTGAAATGCCTGCGGTAAGCTTCCACAATCGAATCTTCCAGTTCTTTGGGAATAGGGAAAATAGCAGGATCAAAATCACCGATCGTGAAATTATAGATCCGTTCTCCCTGCCTGATTTTTTCCCGTATTTCGCCACCGAGTTTAACGATTTCAGAACCGATTAATGTTTCCGACAGGTGAGAGAGTTTCATGCTGATTATTTATGGCGCAAAGGTAGGGATAAGTAAGTACGAAGTACGAGGTACGAAGTACGGGACTCACCACTGACCACTCACCATTCACCACTCACCACTCACTATTCCACCAGCATCCACACCCTTGTCTGCCATTTCGCCGTGTCTTTTACTGTGGCCGGGTCATTGAGGTATTGTTCGATCACGGGTGCTTTCTCTTTTAAATTATGTGAAGCAATATACTGACGCAGGAAGGTCCAGGCGGCCAGTGTTTTTTCATAATCACCAAAATGATCCGTATAGATCGCTTTGCTTTTGTTGATAGTTTCCATCCGGATGATGGGACTGCCCAGTTCTTTTCCTTCGGGCAGGGGAATAGCAGCCGCCATTTCGGTAAGCTGCTGCCGGCTGTCCCAGGTAAAGTATAAACCGGTAGCGGTACCCGGTTTTATTTTCTGACGTTGTGCTTCCGCATTTAATATCGAAATATGGCCCGCATAAAAAACGGGGATATCATTCCATTTCACTTCCTGGCGGATCAGCGCATATTTCGTTTCCGGGAAATCCATTTCTTTTACTTCATAGGCGGCCGATTGTCCGGAAGGAACGGTAACTTTTTCGACTCTTGCTTTCAGGGCCGCCAACCCTTTCTCAAATTCAGGGCCCAGGTTTTTTTCTATATCCGAAAAGAAATTGAAAATATTCCAGGGACGGGGTGTTTCACTTTCAAAATGCCAGCTGACCGTAGTGAGTCCGTTCAGCTCACTGAGGGTAAAGGACGAAGAAGCATGTCCCTCTTTTGGTTTGATAAAATGTATTTTCTGGCTGACCATTTTACCCGGTTCGAGTGAGTCGATTGTTATGCGGCCTTCTCCTGAAATTTTGGGATCACCGGTCCAGTGACTGGACGCTCCCACGCTGCCGTCTGTTCCTGTGTATTCCAGTTTTACCGTGGAGTCATGCTGGTTCCAGGACGACCATTGGTTGAAGTTTTCAAGCCGGGCCACCTGTTCATACACTACGGCTGCAGGCGCCTGGATGCTGATGCTTTTATCGAGTGATTGTTTTACCGGGACTAACCAGGAAAACACCATTACGACCACAATCAGGGAGACAATAAAGAAAATAAACAGGCGCAGGTATTTCATATGTTTTAGTATCAGAATCCTTTCAATGGTTTTTTGGCTTCTTCCGTTTCGGGTTTCAGCGTTACGCGAATATAGCGTTGCAGGTTGATATATTTCTTTGCTACGTCCTGCATCATTTTCCCCGTCAGTTTATCGATCTGCTGCTGCTTCTTCAGCAGTTCAGCAGGATTAGCACCATAGAAATAAGCTTCCAGCAACCCGTTGGCCCAAAAACTGTTTTGTTTGATATCCACTTCCAGTTTTCGCTTCTGTTGTTCTTTGATTTTCTCCAGGTCTTCCGGGCTGACGCCTTTCTGCATAATTTTTTTCAATTCATCCAGTGCGGCCTTTGTCAGGGTATCTGCATTTTCAGGGGCGCAGGGAAAACTGATGCTGAAACTGACATTGCCATACGGAATACGATTCATGGATCCGCCGGCACTCACGCCGTATACCCCGCTTTTTTCCTCACGAAGTTGCTCTACCAGTTTAATATCCATCAGTTCGGCCAGGCTCTTTAGTGCGTAGGCTTCATTTCCGTTATAGACCGCGGGTGTCATAAATACAATATTCACCGTACTCTTGGGTTCGCTGCCTTTATTTATTGTTTTTTCTACTTTGCCCTGTGGCGGACGGATGCCGAGGTCACGGAAATTTTCTTTTTTTGGTGAGCCGGGCAGGCTGCCGATATATTTCTCCAGTAATGGACGGATCGTTTCTTCATTAAATGAACCGGTGAAGATGAACGTAAAATCACCGGCATTGGCAAAACGTTCTTTATAGATCTGAAAACTACGGTCCAGGCTGATCTTATCAAAATCTTCCGGGGTCGGAATTTTTCCGCCACGGGGGTGATTGCTGGTCAGTATTTTTTGTACTTCTCCGCTGAAGAAAATATCAGGGTTGGACGCCACATTTGCATAGAGTTGTTTCTGCCTTGTTTTAAAGGACTCAAACGCTGCGGCATCTTTTCTTGGTGCGGTAAAATAGAGGTAGAGGAGCTGCAGCATGGTTTCGGTTTCTTTCGGAATCGTACTGCCGGAAAGGCCCTCGCTTAATCCGCCGATATTGGGTGATACGGATGTGTTTTTTCCTTTCAGCATATTACCCAGATCGATCGCCGAGAAGGCACCCACACCACTCTGATTAATAATAGCGGAGGAATGGATGGCCGAATAATAATCCGCGTCTTTGACCAGGGAATGCCCGCCCTTACTGAACGCCCTTAACAGGATTTCATCATTCTTAAAGGTTGTCGGTTTCAGCACCACGGTGGCTCCATTTGATAGAACCAGTACAGAAGTGCCTACTTCTTCATCTGTTTTCGTCCGCAGGATCTTCCCGCCTTTGAGCTGGCTGGCATCCATCAGGTTCTTTGCCAGTATTTTTTCTTTATACGGACTGATCGCTGCCGTTTCCACCGAACTTAGCACGGCTTTCACTTCTTCTGCAGACGGTATTTTGATGCCTTCTTTATCCGGGGCATTCAACGTGACCACCATATTTTTATTACTGATCCATTGGGCGGCCAGTTGGTTTACTTCCGGAAGTGTTACCGAAGAGAGGTATTGTTTTACAAAATCATATTCCCATTCAATACCGGGAATGGGTTCATCCACCAGAAAATTGCGGATATACTCTTCCACATAATTATAGGATTCCTGTTTTTCCCGTTCATTGAATACGCGGTCATAATAACTCAGGATCTGTTTTTTCTGCAGGTCAAATTCAGAGGGGGTGAAACCATGCAGGAGGATACGCCTGTTTTCTTCCGCTAATACATAAAGTGAACGGCGCATACCGGTATCACTGGTATTGGCAAACAACTGGTATGCGTTTTTGGACCGGGCATAACTTTCGCCATAATAGGATCCGGCACCCACAAAGGGCGGATTGGCCTGCAAGGTCAGTTCGCGGAACCGGTTATTGAGCATGCCGGTAAATAATGAACCGTTCATATAACGTACATAATCGCCCACGGTGGTTTCCGGCAGCGGATCTTTTTTATATAGGATTTCCACAGAAGGGAAGGCGGTTTCCTTGTCCTTGGCCACTACCGTCAGTACTTCATCATGATCCGGCACCGGGAAGTTTTCCCGCTTACGGGGTGTGCCGGCGGCAGGAATATCACCAAAAATTTCACGGATCTTTTGTTCCATATCATTTACATCTACGTCGCCTACCACAATGATAGCCTGCAGATCGGGCCGGTACCAATCGGTATAAAACCGCTTCAACGCAGCATGGGTGAAATGTTGCAGCGTTTCGAGTTTCCCGATCGGGAGCCGCTCCGCATACCGGGAACCCTGGTACTGTACCGGCAGGGTTTGTTTTAACATACGCTCATCTGCCCCGCGGCTGAGTCGCCATTCTTCAATCACCACTCCTCTTTCTTTTTCAATTTCAGTGGAATCAAGCAGGGCATTATGCGCCCAGTCCTCCAGAATCTGTAATCCTTTATCCACGAGTCCGGGTTTGTCTGTTGGTACGGGCAACATATACACGGTTTCATCAAAACCGGTATAGGCATTCAGGTCGGCCCCGAATTCCACCCCGATACTTTGCAGGTAGTTTACCAGTTCGTTTTTGGGGAACCGTTTGGTGCCGTTGAAATTCATGTGTTCCATAAAATGTGCCAGTCCCAGCTGATCCTCATCTTCCAATACGGAACCGGTATTGACCACCAGCCGTAGTTCCACCCTTTTTTCCGGTTTGATGTTGTTCCGGATATAATAGGTCATTCCATTAGACAGTTTTCCGATTTTGACCTTGGGGTCAACCGGCATCGGTTGTTGCGGGTTGATCTGAGCAAAAAGGGAGACACTGAGAAGAAGCAGGATAAGGGTGTTGTATAAGCGGGAGCAGGTAGGCATACAAGGAACATTTAATAAGTAAAATTATTACATCGCCGCTTTTAAAACTAAAAATCCCGGCAAGTGGTTGCCGGGATAGTTACTTATTAGTTTATTTTATTATTGATTCGTATTTTCTTTATATTTTTTTGCGGCTTCGTTTGCTTTTTGAAAATCAAGGATCACTCCATTGATGCAATAGCGAAGGCCGGTGGGAGGAGGACCATCATCAAACACATGACCCAGGTGGGCTTTACAGCGGCCACACTGTACTTCTGTCCGTTCCATACCATGGGTATTATCGGGGGTATAAATGATACTTCCTTTGCTGATCGGTTCGTAAAAACTGGGCCATCCGCAGCCGCTTTCAAATTTAGTATCACTTTTAAACAGGGCATTGCCACAGGCGGCACAGTAATAAGTGCCCACTTCCTTAAAACTTTCAAATTTACTGGTCCAGGGACGTTCCGTGCCTTTCTGACGGGCAATCTGGTACACATCCGCCGGTAATATTTTTTTCCATTCCTCTTCCGGCAGCGTGATTTTCGAGGTATCGGAATTGGAATACACAGGGTTATTTTTCTTGAGGCTGTCCATGGTTGCTGTTTTTGCGGGTGATTGATTGTTCTGCGAATAGCTGCATTGCTGCAATAGCCCGCAGAACAGGACGAGGAAGCTGAAGCGCATGATTGGTTTCATATTCATTCTTTAACAAACATACGCAAACAAGGTTTGGCCGGTTTCCGGCATCGGGAACTACTGACATTTGTTAACATTTTGATGGCAAATAAGAATCCTCTTTAAAAGTGAGCGATGACAGGCGATTTTCAGTGCTTGTATGTTATATTTGTCCATACACCAACATAGCTATCTGATTATGTTTAACTTAATTCTCTTTGGCCCTCCGGGCAGTGGTAAAGGCACCCAATCCGACAAACTGGTCGAAAAATACGGGTTGAAACATTTGTCAACCGGTAACCTGCTCCGCCAGGAAATTGCGGACAAAACCCCGCTCGGACTGGAAGCAAAAAGTTTTATTGACAAAGGGCAGCTGGTGCCTGATGAAGTGGTGATTGGTATGGTGGATTCTTTCTTTGAGCTGCACAAGGATGCAAAAGGATTTTTATTTGACGGCTTTCCCCGCACAGCTGCCCAGGCTGTAGCACTCGATAAATTACTCGACTTAAAAGAAACCGGTATTGCGGCCGTTCTCGCCCTGGAAGTAGGGGAGGAGGAACTGGTAAAACGCCTGCTGAACAGGGGCATTACCTCTGGCCGCAGTGATGATACCAATGAGGAAGTGATCCGCAAACGCTTTGCCGTGTATAGCACCGAAACTTCTGCGGTAGCCGAACATTATAAGGCGGCGCATAAATTTAAATCAATAAAAGGAGAAGGATCTGTGGATGCCATTTTCGATTCGCTTTGTGCTGCGATCGATAAGAAAATGAACTGATCAGATTCGTACATCATCTTCGCCGGCCCGCCGCAGAATATCTTTTTCTTCGGCAGTCAGTGAATTGTATCCGCCCTGGTTGATCTTATCCAGAATGGCATCAATCCGTTCGGCTGTTACATGTGGCGTTTTAGTATAAGGCGTAGTGCCGGTTTTGTAAAACAACTGGTCTTTTATCGGCGGCTGTCCCTTCCGGGGTTTATCCGGGTTAAAGAGATCATTTATCCAATCGAAGAAATTACTCATCCACTCACTCCAGTCATATCCCCTGCGAATAAACCAGATAAAGAGGTACCCGGTTAACGCCCCGGCCACCGGCGGCACATAGGCGGTTACACTATAAAAAGGCAGGGTGGCAATAGAAATCAGCAGGTAAAAAGCGGTCAGTATCCAGAGCGGAAATCCGCCGTTCAGCAGTGGGAAAATGCGGTACCCGGGGGATACTACGGTAGTGGCAACGGCAATGGCGGTGATGCTGGCGGCTCCTCCATAATAAATACTGGCTGCAGGATGAGCTGCGTTGGCCGGGAGCAGATTGGCCGCCAGTAAAAAGCCAATCACACCTGCTAATCCGCCGTAAATATATAAGGGAACAATTTTCCGGTTACCGGTCAGGTCCTGCATGATATAACCGAACGTCCAGAGCCAGAGCATATTAGCCAGTGTCATCCAGACCCCGATATGGGTGAACATGGACGTAAGCACAGTCCAGGGTTTGTATAAAAGATCTGTAAGGCTGGCCGGTAAAACAGCCAATGGTATTACTTCTGCGTTGAAATGAAGGTCCACTTCCGCCTCGGTGCGGTAAGTGTAATAATAGAAGACTTTGGTCAGGGCGATGGAAATAAAGACCACCAGGTTAATTACAATGAGGCGGGTGACCGCATTATTGCTCTGCCCGAAAGTGATTCGTTGTCTGTATGAAGGCTCAGTGTAAGTCATAATGTAACGCTGGCAAAGGTACGGGTTGGGAGTAAGTCATTTTACCTGTAAAACGTGCGGCGGTTTCTTTTGTTCCAGAAATACACCAATAAAAAACCGGTCAGGGCCCCGCCCAGGTGGGCGAAATGGGCTACGGTATCACCGGCTGAGTTCCGGAAAGCCAGGAATAGCTCCATACCGGCATAGATCAGTACCAGCCATTTGGCTTTCATGGGAAGCAGGAAGTTGATCATGATGATACTGTTCGGGTACAGGTAGCCAAAAGCAGCCAGGCAGCCAAA
>CAZLRY010000044.1:0-7557 GCA_964561675.1 uncultured Chitinophaga sp. | reverse complement strand
AGCGGCACCCAGCCCCGAAATGATATAAAACTGGAGAAATCGTTTGGCCCCATAACGGTGTTCGATGGCCGCCCCGAACATCCAGAGACCGAACATATTGAAAAACAGGTGGGCGAAACTGCCATGCATAAACATATGCGTGATCAGCTGGTGCGGCTTAAAATACACCGAGTGGAGGTCGTGCAGGGCAAACCAGTTCTCCACAAGCCCCTCTTCCCGTTGACCTACAATATTTTGGGTAAGGAACACCAACACATTGATAATCATCAGGTTTTTCACCACAGGGGGGAACTGAAACGGACTGGAAAATCGAAAATCGGCCATGGGGCAAAATTAGGACTTATTGGCCCGCTTTGAGTTTTTGTACAGGCAGGCGTTGCAAATCTTTCTTTAAAATATAGCCGCTAGTGTACTCGCCATTTTTGTTTTCAAACATACATTGAATGAAATTCCTGTAAACCATCCATGATTTCACCCGGTCGCCCTTGACAAGATAGGCTTTGCGGGGTTTGCTGTTCAGTTCCGGACTGTTGTAGAACCAGGTTTTTTGTTTAACCAACCAATCGCTGTTGTCATGGTTATGTTCCTGTTTGTATTCACGGAGACGAATATCGCCCGTTTCTTTACGGGTTAATGTAGCTATTACTTCATCTTTTTCAGGATCAAGAGCATTGAAACTGGTTGTCTTTTCTTTTTCCAGCAGCCAGTCATTTTTCAACCGGTCATATGTAAATAGTACGGATACTGCCCAGCGATCCGAAGAGCCGCCATAAAAATCTAACTGAAATTTTCCGGGACTCACGGTCAGTCCCTCATACGGATCTCCCATTGCTCCGCCACAATGCCGGCAGAGGACCACATCATTGTTTTCTGCTACTGTTTTGAGTGTATTGTCTTTCTGCCTGATCAACAACAGCAAAGGACGGACGATCGCCCAATCATCCGACTCCACCCCGGCACTGTCTTCCCCTTCTTTTTTTAAGATCAGGATATAATCCTTCCGCTGATCGGCATTCAGGTCTTCACTGCCCCAGTCCAGTACCTCGTACCCGATTCTAACGAAGGGCTTTAGTTCTTCCGGTACAGGTTTTTCCTGGCCCAGACTGAACAAAGGCAGTATTAGAAAAAGGAAGAGTACTTTATGCATGGTTATTTTTTCAGTTTCAGCTGCACCACATTTTCAATATGATGTGTGTGCGGGAACATGTCTACCGGTTGTACTTTGGTCACGGTGTATTTTTCATCCAGCAACAGCAGATCGCGGGCCTGGGTGGCCGGATTACAACTTACATAAACCACGGTGGGGGCTTCCATGTCCAGGATCTTGCGGACCAGTTTTTCGTGCATACCGGCGCGGGGCGGATCGGTAATGATAACATCCGGACGGCCATGGGTGGTAAAAAAATCATCATTACAGATATCGATCACATCGCCGGCAAAAAAGGCGGTGCTGTTTAAGTTATTGAGCGCTGCATTTTCTTTTGCATCTTCAATAGCCGCTTCCACCATTTCCACACCGATGATCTTTTTGGCTTTTTCACTGACAAAAATCCCGATACTGCCCGTACCACAGTATAAGTCGTACACGGTTTCTGTACCGCTGAGTTCCGCAAATTCACGGGTCACTTTATACAATTCTTCTCCCTGCTTTGTATTGGTCTGGAAAAAGGACTTGGGCCCGATCTTAAACTGAAAATTTTCCAATTTTTCGATCACATATCCTTTCCCGTGGTACGTCACTGGTTCCAGGTCGTACAGACTGTCATTCCATTTCAGATTAATCGTATATAACAACGTAGTAATGGCGGGAAATTCGTTTTTCACCGCTTCCATCAGGATACGGATCTTCTCCAGGTCATCTTCGCCCACCATGATATTCACCATGAGTTCGCCGGTCTGGCAAAGCCGCACCTGCATGGTCCGCAGGAAGCCGGTATGGTTGCGGATATCATAAAAAGGCCAGCCCTTGGTTATCGCCAGTTGTTTTACGAAAAGCCGGATAGCATTCGTGGGCTCGTCCTGCAGGTAACAGGTATCAATGTCCACCACTTTATCAAAAAAGCCTTTGGCATGAAAGCCAGCCACATCCTGCTGTCCGTTGATCGTTTCATCCCCGATTTCTTCTTTGGTCAGAAAGCGCTTATTGCCGAATGTGTATTCGATCTTGTTCCGGTAGTGCCTTGTTTCAGCCGCTCCCAGGATGGGTTGTATCGGTGGCAGGGGCACTTTCCCGATCCGCTGAAGCACATCGGAAACCTGCTTGCTTTTATACTGCAGTTGTTTTTCATAAGGCAGCATCTGCCATTGACAACCACCACATACCCCGAAATGGGAGCAGAAGGGCTTGACCCGTTCGCCTGAAAACTCATGGATCTTCAGCACCATGCCTTCGGCCCAGTCCTTTTTGTTCTTCAGGAGGCGCACATCCACCAGGTCACCTGGCACCACGCCTTCCATAAAAATCACTTTCCCGTCCACCCGGGCCAGGCTTTTTCCTTCGGCGGCATAGTCATCCACCCGGACATTTTGCAATACGATATTTTTCTTCTTTTTTCTCACGCCGCAAATATACCTAAGCGGCCCCGCCCTGCCGCCGGAATTTTCCTTTCCCCAGGCAACGAATTGTCCGTCTTTATCCTCTTAATCAACGATTTTCGCAGGGTCTCTTTCGGGGGCTGCCCAATTTTAATATCTTTACCGGATTCAACAGATTATGAAAAAAGCATTGATTTTTACGGGACTCCTTTGGTCACTGGTAGCTGCGGCGCAAACCGGGTATGAGATCAACGTGACCTTTAAGCCCTTTAAAAACCAGTATATCTACCTGGGTCATTATTTTGGTAAAAGCTATCCCATTATCGATTCGGCTATGCTGGATGAGAACAGCCAGGCCAGTTTTAAAGGCACAAAGGCCTTATCGGGAGGCATCTATCTGGTTGGCTATCCCAATAAGGCCGGTTTTTTTGAAATCCTGATCGATAAGCAACAGCATTTTTCAGTGGTGGCCGATACCGCTACTATCGCTAAAGGGGCCAGTTATGTTAATTCCCCCGATAATGTACTTTTCACGAACTATCAGCAACGGATGTCGGCTTTTGGGAGAGCGATCAGTGGACTGCAGGCACAGCTCAAAGTGGCTGCTAATAAAGCGGATTCTGCGAAAATCACCGAAGCACTTACGGCAGAAGACAAACAGGTAGGCAACTATCGGGAGGAACTGATCAACAACAATCCGGATGCCCTGCTGACCACCTTGCTGATCTGTATGCGTGAACCCGAACTGAAAGGCGCGTTGAAGAATCCGGCAAACAAAGCGGATTCCACGGAAGCTTATAATTATTTCAAATCCCATTTCTGGGATGGCGTGAATTTCTGGGACGGACGACTGGCCTTTACGCCGTTTTTTGAGGAAAAACTGGAGAAATACTTTAGCCAGCTGGTACTGCCGCATCCGGATACGGTGATCAAAGAAATTGACCGGATGCTCAGCTATGCCAGTATCAACGAGGAAATGAACCGTTTTCTCCTGGTGAAGTTTATTAACCGCTACCTCAATCAGAAATACATGTGGGAGGATGCGGTTTTTGTACACCTTTTTGAAAAATACTTCTCTCAGAAAACCTATCCCTGGCTCAATGAAGCGGGTAAGAAAACAATCACCGAAAGAGCCTATAGCCTGATGGCGAATATCCTCGGCACACCGGCATCGGATATTGAACTGAATAATACGGAAAACAAGCCGGCATCACTTTATAGCACAAGCGCCAGTTTTACGATAGTAGCGTTCTGGGATCCCACCTGCGGGCATTGCAAGGAAGTGCTGCCGAAACTGGATTCCTTTTACCGCAGCAAATGGAAGGCCGACGGACTGAAGATATTTGCAGTTGCCAAGGAAACCGAAGGCACCAAGGCCGACTGGCTGAAGTTTGTGAAAGACAATAAGCTCACCGCCTGGACTCATGTTTACTATTCAAAAGAGGCGGATAAAGCCAGAACGGACAATGGGATACCCGGGTATTCTCAGTTATATGATGTGCAGTCATTCCCTACTTTATATTTGCTGGACAAAGACAAACGAATTATCGCTAAAAAACTGACCTATCAGCAGCTGGATGAAATTATTCAGTTGAAAAAGAAAGGGCAGTAGTGTTTAAAATCAGATCCGGTATGAACAGAAAAAACCTTCTCCTGCTGTTGTTATGCGGCAGTATGCTTCAGGCATCCACGCAAACCCTATTTACTTACGGACCGTACAAAGCGGATGCAAAAGATTTCTTAAGAGCCTTCAATAAGAATAACATGAATGTCGAGGGCAACAAGTCCCTGGCGATGAAGGAGTACCTCGATTTATATATCAAATCAAAATTAAAAGTCAGGGAGGCTTATGAAAGAAGGTATGATACCCTGATCACGATCCGCACCGAGGTGGAAAACCTGCGGGCCCAGATTGCGGATGGATTCATGACCGATCCGGAAATCATCAACCGGTTGCAGAAAGAAGCCTTTCAACGCAGCCTGAAAAATATACGCGTCGCTCATATTTTTATTGCGTTCCGGAATAGTATGGGTGTTACGGATACCTTGGTGGCCCAGAAAAAGAAGGAGCAGTTGATGGCCCGGCTTCAGAAAGGGGAGGAGTTTGGTAAACTTGCAAAAGAGTTTTCGGATGATCCCTCTGTCAAAACAAATAACGGGGAGATCGGTTATATCACGGTCTTCACCCTGCCCTATGATTTTGAAAATGCCATCTATGCCACAGCTCCTGGTAAAGTAACCGCACCAGTCCGCTCCAAAATCGGGTACCATATTTTTAAAAACCTGGAAGAAAAAAAATCGCCCGGAAAAATGAAAGCCCGCCAGATCCTGCTGGCATTTCCGCCGGATGCTACTGTTCAGGTAAAACAACAATTGGCCCGCCTGGCTGATTCTCTACACAAACGCCTGCTGGCCGGTGATACTTTCGCCACGCTGGCCACCAGCTTCAGCAATGATTATATCAGTGCCGCGAATGGAGGGTTGATGCCCGATATATCCGTTGGGCAGTATGATGCGTTGTTTGAAAAAAATCTTTGGGCCCTGTCAAAAGATGGTGCGATCAGCAAGCCCTTTCAGACCAGTCATGGCTGGCATATCCTGAAGCGGGAATCCGTTAAGCCTGTTATTACGGATGCCAATAATAAAGACAACCTGCAGGAATTACAGCAAAAGATCATTGCAGACAGTCGCTGGAAAGCATCAAAGGATCATATTTACAAACAGGTCAGGGATAAAGCCGGCGTTAAACTGCTGCTGAATAATGAAGCGGGATTCCGGGCCTATTCTGATAGTATACTGGACCGGCTGCCCATGCAGGAAGCCGGCCGTTTGTTAACGCCTTCCACCCCGGTATTCACGATCGGTACTGAAATGTATGACCTGGCTGCCTGGTTCAATTATGCCAGTGTGTACCGGTTCCGTACCGACGGGTCAGGTGCCAAAGCCCATGAGCTGGTGAAAGAAGAATGGCTGCAGCATGCCATGTTCGAATATTATAAAAAGCACCTGGAAGAATTCAATGAGGAATTCCGCAGCCAGATGGCTGAGTTCAGGGATGGTAATCTCTTTTTCGAAATCATGCAACAGGAAGTCTGGACCAAAGCACAAAGTGACACAGTCGCTCTCCAGGCTTTATATGAAAAGAATAAAAAACAATATACCTGGCAGCAGAGTGCGGATGTGGTGATTTTCTTTTGTTCAGATCCTGCGGTGGCTCAGCTCATCCATGATAAAGTAAAAGCCAACCCGGCCGGCTGGAAGAATATCACCGATCAGTATTCCGAGAAAGTGCTGGCTGATTCGTCGCGTTATGAATGGAGCCAGATTCCAAACCTGAATAAGCAGGTACCCAAAGCCGGCATGATGACGGCACCAGTGATCAATCAAACAGATAATACCGCTTCCTTTGCCTATATCTTTAATGCTTACCCGCAATTGCTGCAACGCAGTTATAGTGAGGCAAAAGGAATTGTGATCAACGATTACCAGGCGATCCTGGAGAAAGAGTGGGAGGAAGTGCTGAAGAAGAAGTACCCGGTGAAGGTGGAGGAGAAGGTGTTGGCGGAGATTGCTAAATAAGGTACAGCCCTGCGGGGCGGCAAAGAGTTCAAAAGAGAATACAAGGAGGAAAAAGAGGTCGTGATAAGGGAAAAGTATAATAAAAAAGCTCCAGCCAGTTGGTTGGAGCTTTTTTGATTTCATTTACTATTGTTCTGAATGGTCAGTAATCAGCGACTATCTATTAGAAAAACCCTTCCATTATCACGCCCTCTTTTTTCTCTTTTAAAAAACTCTTTTGACCTCTTTAGCGCCGCCCGCAGGGCCTTTATATCTCCTTCACCACTCCCGCCACCAGCAGCGGCCGTCCCAGTGTATAATAATGCAGCACCGGTACACCCGCTTTTTTCAGCTCACGGGATTGCATCAGCAGCCATTCGGCACCCACTTTCTCCACGTCCTCGTCGGTTTTGCAACGGAGTACTTCGTTAGAAAGATCCGGAGGCAGGTCAATATGGAAGGTCTTGGGTAATACAGTCAGTTGTTTTTTAGAATAGATCGGTTTCAGTCCCGGGATGATGGGCACATTGATACCGATGTCGCGGCAGGATTTGACAAAGGCATGGAATTTCGCATTGTCAAAAAACATCTGGGTAATGATATAATCGGCGCCCAGGTCCACTTTCTGCTTCAGGTATTGCATATCGGTGTCCATATTCGGCGCTTCAAAATGTTTTTCAGGATAGCCCGCCACCCCCACACAGAAATCGGTTTTATGGGTGCCTTTCAGCTCATCTTCCAGGTAAATTCCTGCATTCAGGTTCACCACCTGTTTCAGCAGGTCGCTGGCAAATTTATGCCCCCCGGGTTCCGGTTCAAAGGCCGTTTCGTTTTTAGCCGCATCGCCGCGGAGTACCAGCACATTGTCAATGCCCAGGTAGCGGAGGTTGATCAGGGCATCTTCGGTTTCATTGATGCTGAATCCGCCGCAGATCAGGTGAGGTACTGTATCTACGTTGTACTTATTCATGATTGCCCCGCAGATACTTTCGGTGCCGGGGCGTTTTCTGACCACTACTTTTTCAAAATTGCCGTCCGCTTTTTTCTTAAAAACGTGCTCACTGCGGTGATAGGTAACATTGATAAAGGAGGGTTTAAACTCCATTAAGGGGTCCAGGTGTTTATACAGGGCTTCAATGCCCTTCCCTTTGAGCGGGGGCAGTACTTCAAAGGAAATCAGGGTGTCTTTGGCCTGGCTGATATGGTCGGTTACCTTCATATGTTTACAAAATGATTGCAAACATACAAAAGGGGATAGGTAAATGCAAACTATATCAGTGATAACAAAGCTGGTATATCCGGCGATTTTCAGACATTTTAGCAAAGTTTTTAAAGGTATTTACATCAGGAAGGCGTAATCTCCGGACCTTACGTTTATTTTTGCAGCTATGGCAATTACCATCCGCACCGAACAACTGGTTAAAAAATACGGCACCCGCACCGTGGTCAACCATGTTTCCTTTG
>CAZLRY010000043.1:2708-15254 GCA_964561675.1 uncultured Chitinophaga sp. | reverse complement strand
ACTTTTACCAGGTCGCCGGTAATAAAAGGCTTATCAAAGAAAATAATAAAGGAAGCAATCAGGTTCTCCAGACTCTCCCGAAGAGCAAGGGCAATGGCCGCACCTACGATACTCAGACCGGTAAGTAACCCTCCCACATCCAGACTGAAAGCAAAACGCAGCACCAGCATAATGCCGATAATCACCAGGATGACCTTGAAAAAGTCTTTGAAAAAAACAATGAGCTGGTTATCCGACTGGTCCGGGGTCAGATTCGCTTTCCTTTCCAGAATCAGGGCGATAAAATCAATCAGGCGGAGCAACAGCTCAAATAAGGAAACGATCAGGATGATGGTACCCAGGCTATGCAGTATCTCCTTGATGCTGTATCGATAGATCGTTTCATTTAGCTCCTCCGGAAAATTGAGCTTATATAGCGCGGCCACAGATACCAGGATGAGCAGGAAGAAGCCCATCGGCTTTAACACCAGGCTGGTAAAGGCCCGTTTATCGACATTCTTCCAGATGCGGTGTACAATACTGTAAAGCAATCCGGCAAAATAGCGGGAAATAAAGGATCGAAACAGCCATACAAAAAGGATCACCGCGGCCACTATCAGGTAACTGCGAACCGGATTCCCGCCCCACACTTCATTCAGAAAATCATTCATGATAACTTATTAAAAAGCAAAATTATTGAAACAACGGGATATGGATCAGCGACGCAGGGTGTAAATGGCGATTCCTGTTGTTTTCCCATCCGCTTCCGGACGCAGCGCATAGAGACGGCTGTTGCTGAAATTAAAAACAGTGGCTGACCGGAGCTCAGCAGGCAGAATCCATTCATCATACAAAAAACTGCTGATCTCGTAACGATACAACGTATCCCGCCGGGAACCGAAAATATAATTCCCGTTTACTTTGAGGTTTTTCCAACCATGGATCTGGATCACATTTTTCAACGACCCGAAATAATCAAATACATAAACGCCTTTGGTGGAATCATAAAGATAGACATACTGATTCTCATCAGCTATCTTCACCGGGTTTACCGACTGATCCAGTAATAAACGGAAATCCGGCGTCTCCTGGATCAGCTTCCCATCCTCCCCAATCTTCTTCAGCTTGTTCTCCACTTCATCATACACCCATATTTTATTATCATAAGACTGGGCAATCGTTTTTGCCTGGAAAATATTCTCTTTACGCAGATCCACCGTATTCACGGGATTGAGGAAGCGGTCAAGCATGACCACGGTGGCAAAGTCGCGGTAATACAATAATACCTTGAGCGGATTCGACACATCGATCAGACTGGCCCTCCCGTATTTCCGGATATCATTGAAAATAGCCACCGAGTCTCCGTTGGCATTGTACTTTTTCACCTGGTTCTGGTTGTTGAGCACATAGATATTATCCAGGTTATCGATGGTAAAATGGACAATATCCCCTTTCAGGATGCGCAGTAACCGGAAACTCGTATCCGCCTGTGCACTTCCCTGGAAAGCTGCAAAAAATAAAATCAATATCAGTCCGCTTAGCTGCTTCATCCTTTCCGGATAATTTTATGTTCCATGCCCGTATACGATTTCAGTTCCATATCCGCCCCGTCAAACACGGCATACGTAAAATAATGAATCCAGTCGCCGAGGTTGATATACCGGCTGCTTTCATTCAGGCGAAAATCAATCGGTAAATGTCTGTGGCCGAACACAAAGAAATCCGTCTTCCTTTGCTTCAGTTTCTCTTTACAGTAAATCACCAGCCATTCCTTGTCTTCGCCCAGGAATACTTCCTCTTTTGTTCCCGTCTGTGCCCGGCTGCGCCTGCTCATATAATTAGCCAATCCCATGCCAAGCATCGGTGGAAATATCCCAAAAAGAAACTGGCTGACCGGATTACGAAAAACTTTCTTGAGCCGTTTGTAGCCATGATCCCCGGGACCGAGCCCGTCACCATGTCCCACCAGTATCTTTTTCCCGTTCCGTTCAAATTCCTCGGGAGCATAATACACCGGCATATTGAATTCCTGCTGAAAATAATTTTTCATCCACATATCATGGTTACCCACAAAAAAATGCATGGGGATGCCGGCATCGGATAATTCACCGATTTTTCCGAGTAAACGCACAAAACCCTTGGGCACCACGGTCCGGTACTCATACCAGAAATCAAACATATCGCCCACGAAGAAAATCTCCGCCGCCTGGTCTTTGATCTCATCCAGGAACTGCACGATCTTTCGTTCCCGTTCCAGGCTGCTGGCATGATCGGGGGCGCCGAGATGGAAGTCGGAGAGGAAGTAGATTTTCTTTTCAGGAGTGATCGTCATGCGCGCTGCTAAAAGAATTTTCCGGTTACTGATTACTGTTTGCCGGCCATATACTGAAGGATATCCCCGGATTCGATGACCGGCCGGCCGCTGGTATCGCCAAGGTACCAGTAGATCCAGGCCTCCAGGGGCATATCGCCGGCGATCACTTCGGTTATCGCGCGGCCATAGAGTCGCTCGTGTTCCTCTTCCGCATTCACGCCTTCATAATCATCAAGCTGACCCATGGCCCAGGAAAATTCATTCGCATTTTTGATCTGGTAAAGTTCCCCGATGATATAATGCGCTTCATCTGTCGGAATTCCTGCCGGGTAGGCACCCATATCCACCAGCCTGCCTTTTACTTTCGCAGGACCCACCAGGGTAAAAAAACGGCTGATATATTCATACGCATGGCTCTGGAATCCACTGCGCAGGGAGCCGTAAACAAAAAGATTATGGTTCGTATGGCTAGTCATACCTAAAAGTACAAAAGGGAGCTGATTTATGCTTCAACCAGGAATAAATAGACTTCTTTGGGACCATGTACACCTACTACCAGTGTTTTTTCTATATCTGCAGTACGACTGGGACCGGAAGCAAAAGTGATCAGTGAGGGCAGGTTATTCCCGTATTTATCTTTTACTGCCTGCAAGGCGTCTTTAAGATCATACACCACCTGGCTGGTATACGCAATACAGATATGAATGGGCGCATATACACTGGTACTCCGGCCGCTGGCAGTGGAAGCACTCAGCACAATCGATCCTGTACGGGCCACCAGGTATTCACAACTGGTAATGGCCACATCACAATGCGCCAGGTCTGTTTTTACCAGCCGGTCCTCGATCTGTGCCGATAAAGAATCAATTAACACCTCCTCCACACAATACACTTTCTGCCAGTCCTGTTTGCGTACCAGGCTGCCCAGCTGAAAAGCCAGTTCCTGCCGGTTGATGCAGAAAATAAATTTGCCCTGCAGCTTGGTAAACTGCTCGGCAAATTCAACTTCTGCTTCCTGCTGCAGGGGCTGGTACACCGTACCGTTCCCTTCGCTTTGCGGAAAAGGCAAAGGCGTTGAGTGACTCAACGCCTTGCGGATTTTTTTAAGTATGTTTTCTTTTGAGGGAGAAACGTTCATACAATTTATTTATGCCACAGGCGACCAACCGGTATTTGTACCGGACTGTTCACCCGATGTAGTATCATCCTGTGCCGGAGGATTCGAAATAGCAGAAGGGCCTAAAACCGGCTGATCATCTGTATCATCCACACCCAGTGATTTCTTTTCCTCATACGGACGTTTGCCGATCAGGGCTTCCACATCACTTTGGAACAATACTTCACGGTCCAGCAATGCCTGCGCCAGTTTTTCCACTTCCTCTTTACGCATCGTCAGCAGGTCTTTTGTTTTTTCGTAAGCCTCATCAATCAGTTTACGCACTTCTTCATCAATCATCCGCGCTGTTTCATCAGAATAAGGCTTGGTAAAAGTGGTCTCCTGCTGCGGATCATAAAAACTAACATTTCCCACTTTCGCATTCATCCCGTATACCGACACCATGGAATAGGCAATCCGGGTGATCTGCTGCAGGTCATTCTGTGCACCGGTGGAAATTTTGCCAAAGAAGATTTCTTCACTGGCCCTTCCGCCAAGTGTCATACAGATCTGATCACTGAGCTGGTCGGTATTATAAAGATATTGTTCTTTCGGAGTGTACTGTGCATACCCGAGGGCTGCGGTACCTCTCGGTACAATGGTTACTTTCAGCAACGGATAAGCGTGCTCCAGGAACCAGCCGCATACCGCGTGACCGGCTTCGTGATAGGCAATGATCTTCTTCTCTTCCGGAGAAATGATCTTGTTCTTTTTCTCCAAGCCACCAATCACACGATCCACTGCATCCTGGAAGTCGGACATTTCAACGGCTTCTTTATTTTTACGGGCAGCGATCAGGGCCGCTTCATTACATACGTTGGCGATATCCGCACCGGCAAATCCGGGGGTTTGTTCGGCCAGTTTATGTATATCAAGGGTCTTGGATATCTTGATCGGTTTCAGGTGCACTTTGAAAATATCTTCACGGCCTTTCAGGTCTGGTTTGTCAATCGTGATCTGGCGGTCGAAACGTCCGGGACGAAGCAGGGCAGAGTCCAGTACATCCGGGCGGTTGGTGGCCGCGAGTACAATGATGCCCACATCCGTACCGAATCCGTCCATTTCCACCAGCATCTGGTTCAGGGTGCTTTCGCGTTCATCATTACTCATCATCACATTCTTACCACGGGCACGACCAATGGCATCGATCTCATCAATAAAGATGATACAAGGTGCTTTTTCACGGGCCTGTTTGAACAGGTCACGTACCCTGGAGGCTCCAACCCCTACAAACATTTCCACGAAATCGGAACCACTCAGACTGAAGAAAGGCACTTGCGCTTCTCCGGCCACGGCTTTTGCCAGCAGGGTCTTACCCGTACCGGGAGGACCGATCAACAAGGCTCCTTTAGGTATCTTACCACCCAGGTTGGTGTATTTTTTAGGATTCTTCAGGAAGTCCACGATCTCCATCACTTCCACTTTGGCTTCATCCAGTCCGGCCACATCAGCAAACGTGATATTTACCTTGGTGCCTTTATCAAAAAGCGTGGCTTTTGATTTTCCAATACTGAATATACCGCCGGGTCCGCCGCCGCTTCCGGCACCGCCACCCATTTTACGCATGAGGAGTATCCATATTCCCACAAATAACAATACGGGCAGGATAAACTGCAGGATGCCACCGAAAATATCTTTCTCCACGCCGGCTTTTCCCACATGGGGCACCGTTGGATGATCAGCATAGAACTTACGCATATCATCCTGGAAAGAATCCCCGGATACGATTTTGAGCACCATATGGGGCCCCTCTTTCGGCGTTTTTCCAGTGAGGGATTTATCTTTTAGTAAAGTCGAATACTTTTTCAGGCTATCCAGCTTGATACTGATCCTGACCAGGCTGCGGTTACTGATGACTTTATATTCCTGGATATCTCCTTTGGTGAGAATAGCTTCAAAAGTCTGCTGATCGATTTCAGTAGTACTTGAAGAAAACGGTCCATATAACTGGAGGCCGATCAATACGGCGAAAATGATCGCATATACCCAATAGATACTGAACCGGGGGCCTTTTCGAGGCGCCTGGTTAGGATCATCACCAACCGGGGGTCTGTTGGGATCAAATCGCGCTGGTCTTTTTTCGTTTCTGTTATTCTGATCTTGTGACATAATTCAAGTTGCAGTATTCCTGCTATTTAATAATATTTCCGGGAAAAAGTTGAGAGACCGGGGCAATTTAACATTACTCATCATGCTCCAGGCTGGTCGCATCACTCCACATCTCTTCCAGCCGGTAAAATTTCCGGCTTTCCGGATGCATCACATGCACCACCACATTCACATAATCGATCAACACCCATTGGGCGGTATGTGAACCTTCATGATGAAAAGGCTTTTCTTCACATTTCTCCAATACCTGGTGCTGGATATTATCTGCAATAGCCCTGATCTGCGGCTGACTGCCCGCTTCGCAGATGATAAAAAAATCAGCCACTGCTTCATTGATTTTCCGGAGATCAAGGGACACGATATGCTCCCCCTTCTTCTCCTGAATCGCTGCAATAATGGTTTTGATGATTTTTGAACTCTTCGTTAACCTTTTTACGCCTGGCCGGCTTTCTGCGGGCGCTGTTTTTGTGCGGTTGGTCAGTAGTGCCAATTGTTCCAAATAGGTATTTTTTGTTAATGATTTGCTGCTTGTAGCAGTCTGATAAGGAAGATGATTCAGACCCGGCAAAATCAGGTTTAGCCCGGTCCTGATCCATATTCTTCCTTACTTTGTAAAAATAGCAATTAATTGTCACAACCACCTGCCACTCCCACCATCGGATTGCCATTTATTGAACTACAGTCGGTTGATAGTACCAACAACTATGCCCGTGCACTGATCCGGGGGCAGCATCTGCCGGAGCGGCAGGAGGTGGCCCGGCACGGATTGGCCGTTTTTGCCCATCAGCAACTGTCCGGAAAGGGTCAGCGGGGTAAATCCTGGGTAGCGGAAAAAGATACCAGTATAGCACTCAGTGTATTGATAAATCCCGATTTTCTGGGTGTTGGCCAGCAATTTCAGCTCAGTGCCGCCGTAGCGGTGGCTGTCGAAGGTTTTTTCAGAAATTATGCCGGGGATGACACAAAAGTTAAATGGCCGAACGACCTGTATTGGCAGGACAGAAAGGCAGGGGGAATCCTCATTGAAAACGTCATATCGGGCTCAGGCACATGGGAATGGGCGATTGTGGGGATCGGGATCAATATCAATCAGGTCCGCTTTCCGGCCGAACTGCCTAATCCGGTTTCCCTGAAACAGATCACGGGAAAGGACTTTGATCCCTGTCAATTGGCCCGTGAACTTTGCGGCCACTTGAATTCTGCCTATCATCAACTCGAAACGGAGGGATACCCCGGCATCTATGAAGCCTATTGTTCCCGACTCTATAAAAGCGGGCAGACCGTCAGACTGAAAAAAGAAACCAGGGTTTTTGAGGCCCTGGTGAAAAATGTGACTCCTGAAGGCCGGCTGCTGGTTCAGCATGCCACGGAAGAGGAGTATAATTTTGGGGAGATTGAGTGGGTGATCTGAGAGGAAGTCAAAATTAAAAAGTAAAAAGCCTCTGTCAGAAGTATCACAAAGAACCGAATCATCTTTGTGCTCCATTATTTGCCCACACTTATAACTTATCCCTCGCTTCGCTTCGGGATGACAAGGCCTCTTAGAACACTTACTTTCTTATTACTTATTCGTTCTCATTCGCCTCGTTGACTACAGCCCTTGTCATGGTGAGCTTGCCGAACCATGGCGTGAAAAAAGTACGTTGCTCTTCATCACCCTTCGGCAAGCTCAGGGTGACAACGGACAGCCCATTCCCCATTTCCCACTTCCCATTCACCATTCACCACTCACCACTCACCTCCATAATGTAAACGTTCTGGATATCGTAAACCCCCACCTGAACTGTCCCTTGTCCCAGGAAGTAATGGTACGGGGAATAAATCGGTTCTCCAGAATCTCCGTGGCATTGGTGAAATTGAGGCGGAAAATATGACCGGAAGTAAGCACTTCAAATCCGATACCCAGCGGGTTGAAGAATTTGAGGTTATTATTTACTGAAAAAGAATCCTTGCTGGCCTGGTTGCGGAACACTTTAAAATAATCCACCACCAGGTTGAGGCGGTTGGCCACTAAGGGAAGTTTGACGGCACCACCGAGGGCAAACAAATTTTTCTGATCATAGGAGATGGCATGACCGCGGGTGAGATAAGTAGGGTTCAGTTGCAGACTTACATTTCCGAATCGTTTGGCCAGTATCAGTTGCAATACATTGCTGGTCCGGTCACCCAGGTTTTCAAAACTATTATCCTGATCGGGGAAGTTGTTTTTCTTAACAGCAGAAATCGCGTTGTTGAAATAAACCGCAATAGACATCGGGCGGGACGGATCATTTTCCATTTGCTGCATCAGTTGTTGTTTGATGCCTATTTCATAGATCTGCTGCACCAGGCTGGCGCCTTTATCACGGGCAATGACGAGGTCCGTGTGTTTGCCCACCCCAATATGAAACCCGATGCGGATATCAGCTGCATTATCTAGTCCGAAAAAACGTTTGATGCCGCCATTGCTGCCGGCGAGGTCGCCGAAATTATGGGATACATTAAAATCCATCTTTCCTTTACCGGTTACTTCCGGGGTACGGGCGTTGATGGTTTTCCCGGAGTTAAATACCCTGACCGGTTTTCCTTCTTTCTTTTTTGTTGAATTGTCCTGCGCAGTGGCAGAAATGAGCATAAAAATTCCTGTAGCTAAGGCGAAATACTTCTTCATGATGATGTTTTTGTACAGAAAAACCAATCGGGAAGAAGGGTTTGGGGGTTGCTTTTTCTGGTGAAACGACTCAGTCTTTTTTTGTTGTTGGAGAATTAGTTCAACCCCATTCGGGGTTGGGGGGACACCTAACAATTCGTACCCCCGGTTTCACCGGGGGCTATTAAAAATTCAACCCCGTTGGGGTTGGGAGAAAAACCCAATACCCCTGGCGTTTCTATATTGCTTTGGTCACGCCTTAATAGTTAAAACCAGAAATATAATCCTTTTCAGACAGGTCAAATAATTACCCGTTTTGAATTGCATTAATACCTAATTACAGATAAAACATCCTTATTCTGCTGATCAATAGCCCGAAGGGCTTAAACTTTTCATAGCCCCCGGTGAAACCGGGGGTAACGGGATAGAACGACCATCCAACCCCGACTTGTCCGCCGTAGCATAGCGAAGGTGGAATGGGGTTGAACTAACTAACAAGGATTAGGGCATCAACACTTCGATACAATCAAACTCCCTCTCCGCCTGCATAACCAATGCTCTTTAATAACAAACACATCAACCTCCCGATAATCAATAGTCCGAAGGGCTTATATATAAACACCCCGGTGAAACATGCATAAATAAACAAAGTATGAAAAACATCCTTCCTCAACTGGTCAATAGCCCGAAGGGCTTAAACTTTTCATAGCCCCCGGTGAAACCGGGGGTAACGGGATAGAACGACCATCCAACCCCGAATGGGGTTGAACTATAACATCAAGGATTAGAAAATAAAATTTGTATCAGGAAATCGCCTCCAGTATTTCTTCCGCATGCTGCTTACTTTTCGGCTTCGTGAAAATTTTAACGATCACTCCCTTTTCATCAATCACAAAAGTCGTGCGCAGCACCCCCATGTATTTATGTCCGAATAATTGCTTCTGATCCCAAACCCCGTATTTCTCCAGGATCACATGATCCGTATCGGCGATCAGGGGAAAGGGTAATTTATTGCGTTCTTCAAATCGCTTATGTTTTGCACTATCATCCGGACTCACACCTACTACCTCAATTCCTTTTTTCTTCAACAATCCGAAATTATCGCGGAGATTACAAGCCTGCACCGTACAGGTGGGCGTCATATCCTGCGGATAGAAATAGAGTACCAATTTTTTCCCTTTAAAATCCTTAAGTGCTATCTTCTTTCCGTTTGCGTCCTTGCCCGTAAAGGCCGGGGCTTTATCCCCTTCTTTCAATGTGATCATTGGTTATTTTTTCTTCTTTGGCAGTACTTTTTTCTTTGCTGCCGGTTTCTTTGTTGCTACTGCTTTCTTCTTTGAACTCCCCTTCTTCACCGCTTTCTTCTTCACCGGTGGCGTATAAGGCCCCCGTTTAAACCACCAGGATTTTGTCGTACGGTTCCCCACCAGGTCCTCCACACTTACTTTCAGTTCATGCACCCCGTACGGACAACGCTCATCAAAGCTGTAGATCCAGTTACGGCTCTTATCATTGGTAAAACGCAGCCACTGACCATTTAGTTCAGCGCGGAAGTTGCGCAGCACCCCGAAATTATCTGAAGGAGAAAAAACAATCCGTGTAGCTGCACTCAGGTTAATTGTATCACCTTTTCCCAATTCATCCAGTTCCGGAGGTATCGTATCAAAAAAAGCCTGAAAATATCCGAAATCATCAAACTCCGCTTTCAACCAGTCATTGTCCCAGGTGGCTTTCTTCACCGTACGGCCACTCCGATAAGTGCGTTGAATTATTAATTTTCCCTCCGTACCTGCAGGAGCGGTCCGATAGGGTTTTATTCGTACGGAAAATGGCGCATGCACCGGTACATCCGCATCGTTGACCTGGTGTACAGGCGATAATGCATTAGCCGGAATAACATTCGTACCACGGGAATAATAAGCTTTTACGGTATCGTACAACCCTCGCTCCGACATACTCAGTTGAAAATCGGGTTTACTCAATTGTGTTTGACCACGAGGTACAAAGTACAATGCATCCGGTTGCCGGTATATTGGCCGGGCCAGACTGTCATTATATTTCAATTGAAAATGCAGCGAAGATTGATTGCCATAAGCATCACTAACGACAACCCGCACGGCATGCAGGCTGGTATCCGCCAGCTGAAGCACTCCATCCCCGTTAATTTTTTTATATACCGAACCAGCATCACCCGGCATGGCTGATAAATGCTGCAGCCATCCACCACCATTGGCCCGGAGCTTGTAGTCCACATGGGCATTCATATAAGCCGTTTCATCATAATCCACACTGTCCAGTATAAAAGACACCTGTGGTTGTTCATCCAGATATAAGGTAGCCGAATAGATTCCATTGGGATTGGTGGAGCCGGACAGCCGGTCATAAGCCTGCAGGGCAAAACTGATCCTGGATAATCCCGTTTCTATAACAGGTAGTTTCGGAATAATATAACCGCTGTCGGTATTTTTTAAAGGATAGAACCGGGGTGACTGATCGTAGACTGAACGGTTGCGATCATAAACCGCCAGTTTTATCAATGCAGGAGGTACATTATCCGCAATCGGAAATCCGAACAGGAGCGGGTTCAGCCGCTTACTGCTTTTGGTATCGATGATTTCAAAATGCACATGCGGTCCCTGTGATCCGCCGGTATTTCCACTGTAAGCAATAAAGGTTCCTTTACTGACCGGGAATTTCTCTTTCGGAATATCGAGCTCTACCGCCCATGACTCCTGCGCATTTTGTTGTTCCCTGACCCAGGCTTCCAGTTCGGGGTAAAAATCATTGAGATGCCCGTATAAAGTCGAGAGACCATTTGGATGGTTGATGATAATAAAGCGACCGAAGCTCTGGGGACGGATACCGATTTTGGCAATATAACCCTGTGCAGCCGCATACACAGGCAGGTTCTCTTTCGCCTGCGTACGGATATCCAGTCCCATATGCCAGTGATTGGAGCGCAACTCCCCAAAATTGGCGGAGAGATCCAACGGTATACCAACAGGATTCCGGAAATACCCTTTTGGATAGACGGGCCCGGATTGTGCGGAAATAACGAATTGACTGACCAGGAAAAAAAACAGGATAAACACTTTAACCATCAGGCTGATTACTTTTTTATTAAATTTAAAAACAAATCTACTCCCAAAATCACGAGGAATCGTATAAAATAAACCATATCCCATATGAAATTGATAATCGTAATCGTCTTCACTGCAATTTATTTTACCCCGGTGCTTGCCTGCTACAATGAATCACATGTAAACAAAAGCGGCAAACAAACCAACCGGGTAGAACCCATGGCGCTTTTTTATAATGAGCCGGATAAAGCGGAAGCCAACTCTTTCCTGGCAAAATATAACCTGACTGCATTAAAAACCTACGATAAGGATATTCAGTCAGACATTGCCGTAAACCTCGGTTATCTCGGCCGCTACCAGGAAGCACTTGATATTTTAAAAAAACTGCAGGCCGCCTATCCTGAAGATTACACGATCGCCGCCAACCTCGGCACCACGTATGAATTGCTGGGAAAAAATGAACTGGCCTTACAATTTATTAAAAAGGGATTACAACTCAACACCGAATCCCATGAAGGCTCTGAATGGGTGCATGTGAAAATCCTGGAAGCCAAAATCAAAATGGCCGGAGCTCCGGACTGGATTTATAACAATCGTGTACTGGGAACCGGGGTAAAGTTTGATTCGAAAGAAGCGGAAACACTCAATGATATGGCCTGGGATGTGGAATACCAGTTGCAGGAGCGGGTTCCCTTTACGCCTTTTCCGGATGCACTGCTGGCTAATGTATTTGATGAACTCGGGGATCTCTATGCCACCCAGCAATCGGTTGAACTGGCCTATATCGCCTATGATTTTGCCTTACGGAATGATTCGTCCGATCATTTTGGCGTAAAAGCAAAAATGGAAGCATTGAAACCTGTTCTGAAAAAGAACAAGATTCCGGTCCCTTCCTGGAAGGAACATTTTTATAACCGGAAGCTCGACAAAATACAGGCAGAGATCAAGGATGAAGCGAACGAGCAGGTAAGGAACCCGGAAAAAGTAAAAGATACAACGGAAGGTAAAACGGAAATTACCGATCGCTATCCGGGACGTAACAAGGAACTGGAAGCCCGGAACCGTCGAAACAACCTGATACTGGCCGGCTCCATTATACTGGCCGGATTTGCCGCCATCTTTATTTATACCCGGCTGAAAAAGCAAAAATCAAGGTAACCCCTCCTTTTACCGGACATTTTGTATCTTTTTCGCCTGTTATGACCAAACTACTGTGGCTTTTGCCCCTGTCCTTTTTATTGACGGCCTGTCCTTTTGAGTCAAATATGCCCCTGGAGAA